>JACQHV010000001.1 GCA_016198885.1 Gammaproteobacteria bacterium | reverse complement strand
TCTTTATACGATACATAATTCTGACAATGTAATAAATTTACAACAATGCCTAATGTGCTTTATCCCAGTTTTCACCGTTGCCAATATCGACGACCAAAGGCACAGCAAGTTCAGCTGCAGAAGACATTATGCGACTGAGTTCATGCTTCACTGTGGCAACAGCATCTTCAGCAACCTCAAGTACAAGTTCATCATGTACCTGCATAATTAATTTGGCATTAATTTTATTTTTGATCAACCAGGCGTCAACTGAAATCATGGCACGTTTTATAATATCCGCCGCAGAGCCCTGCATTGGTGCATTAATTGCAGTACGCTCCGCATATTGTCTCCGTGCTGCATTGCGGGCGTTTATTTCGGGCAGATACAGGCGGCGCTTGAAAATTGTTTCCACATAACCCTGCTTTTTTGCTTTATCTCTGGTGTTATCCATGAATTCCTTGACACCGGGATAACGATCGAAATACCGATCAACATAATTCTTTGCCTCGCTTCTATCTATACCGAGTTGTTTCGCCAGGCCAAAAGGTGACATTCCATAGATCAAGCCAAAGTTAATGGCCTTGGCAGCGCGCCGTTGTTCATGACTGACACTATCCAGAGAAACACCAAACACTTCGGCCGCGGTCATTTTGTGTATATCTTCTCCCATTGCAAACGCTTCCAGAAGATGCTGATCACCTGACAAATGGGCCATGATACGCAATTCGATCTGTGAATAATCAGCAGCAAGCAGAGAGCAACCACTAGGTGCTATAAATGCCTGGCGTATGCGCCGTCCTTCTTCGGTACGGATCGGAATATTCTGCAGATTGGGATCAGATGAAGACAGTCTGCCCGTGACAGCAACGGCCTGGTGATAAGAGGTGTGAACGCGCCCGGTGCGGGTATTTATCTGCTGCGGTAGTTTGTCAGTATATGTTGATTTCAGCTTGCTGAGACTACGATGATCCAGGATAAGTCTGGGTAATTCATAATCCAGGGCAAGTTCCTCAAGTACAGATTCAGCAGTTGATGGCTGGCCTTTCGGTGTTCTTGCATGTACAGGCAGGTTCATTTTTTCAAAGAGTATGGTCTGGATTTGATTTGGTGAACCGATGTTGAAGTGCTGTCCAGCCAGCGAATAGGCATGTTGTTCAATTTCTTTCATGCGCAGGGTCAGTTCCCTGCTTTGTTGCGCCAGCATATCGGCATCAATGACAACCCCATTGCGCTCCATCCTGGATAAGACAGGGAGCAACGGGATTTCAATCTCTTCATATAATCGCTGCAGAGATTTTGTTTGAGACAGTTTGGGCCAGAGAGAAAGATGCAGTTTGAGCGTAACCTCCGCATCTTCTGCAGCATAGGGCGCCGCCTTGTCAATGGACACCTGGTTGAAAGGAATCTGTTTCGAGCCTTTGCCAGCGACGTCTTCATAATGAATGGTGGTTTTGCCCAGATATTTGAGCGCTAGTGAATCCATATCATGGCGCGTAGCCGTGCTGTCCAGAACATAGGACTCCAGCATGGTGTCATGCCGGCATCCTTGTAAGGCAATATCATGGTTGACCAGTACATTCATATCATATTTCAGATTATGTCCGACTTTTTGTCTGGTGTTATCTTCAAGCAAGGGCTTGAATTGTTTAAGTACGTTTGCCCTGGATAATTGTTTTGGTGCCCCGACATAATCGTGGGCAAAAGGCAGATACGCGGCTTTGTCAGGACTTGCTGCAAAAGACAGCCCGACAATCTCCGCATCCATGTAGTTCAGACTGGTCGTCTCGGTGTCGAAGGCAATTAATGCAGCGGAATTCAGTTCCTGCAACCATACGTCAAGTTCTTTCTGCGACAGGATGGTGAGATATTGACACTCGTCTGTTGTGGTGACCGATTTTTCCTGTGTGGGGGATGTCTTTCCAAATTCAAATAATAATGTCTTGAATTCCCAATGGCTGGCTTGCTCTTTCAGTGCTTCCCGATCCGGTGGCGATGACACGAGTGCATCTGCTTCTATGCCGAGATCAACATCGCACTTCAGGGAAACAAGTTCACGCGTCAGGGGAAGTTGAGTGAGACTTTCACGCAGATAATCACCCACCTTGCCCTTAAACTCATTTGCCCTGGCAACAATCTCCTCAAGCGTACCATATTCTGCCAGCCATTTTGTTGCAGTCTTGGGGCCCACTTTAGGGACACCCGGAACATTGTCGACACTGTCGCCGGTCAATGTCAGATAATCAATTATACGTTCAGGAGATACGCCGTATTTTTTCTTTACCCCCTCGGAATCGATGATTCCATTATCCATCGCGTTATACATGCGTATGTGGTCATTAACCAACTGGGCAAGGTCTTTATCGCCGGATGAAATAATTGTGTCCATGCCTTTGCTCTCTGCCTGTTTTGCCAGTGTGGCTATTACATCGTCGGCCTCGACTCCATCGATCATCAATAACGGCAGCCCCAGTGTGCGGATTACCTTATGAATCGGTTCAATCTGGCGCGCCAGATCCTCGGGCATGGGTGGACGGTTGGCCTTATACTCCGGATAAAGTACATGTCGAAAATTCTTTCCCTTTGCATCAAACACGACCGCAATGTAATCCGGTTGAAACTCATTTAGTAATTTGCGTAGACTGTTAATAACCCCATAGATTGCTCCGGTTGGCTCACCCCTAGAATTTTTGAAGTTCTGCAGCGAGGGTACATGATAGGCTCGAAACATGTAGTAAGATCCGTCGACGAGGACAAGTAATTTTTTGCCCATATAATTTTCTATTTAGTGAAGAGGGAATATGATAGAAAGTCATTATGAATGATCGTGTAAAATCTGCCCATCCAAAAATTAAAGATTCGGATCTCACGCGGGAGTCCTGGAAGGTTTTCCAGATTATGGCCGAATTTGTCGAGGGTTTTGAGAAATTGGCCGGGATTAAACCCTCCGTCAGCATGTTCGGGTCCGCACGCTTTCAAACTGATCACCCTTTGTATGTTTTGGGTGAACAGATTGCCAGGCTGTTGTCAGATGCAGGGTTTTCCGTGATCAGTGGCGGGGGTCCGGGCCTGATGGAGGCCTTCAACCGGGGGGCTTATGCAGGCCGTTCACAAAGCGTGGGACTTAATATTCAACTGCCCGACGAACAAATATCCAACAGATATCAGAATATTTCACTCTACTTCCGTCATTTTTTTACTCGTAAGGTGATGTTTGTTAAATATGCTTCGGCCTATGTGGTTTTGCCCGGGGGGTTTGGTACACTGGATGAGCTGGCGGAAATTCTGACTCTGGTGCAGACAGGTAAAAGCAGACGCATACCGATAATTCTGGTGAATTCAGGTTTTTGGGGTGGTCTGATTCAGTGGTTTAGGGAAACATTGGTAACAGAAGGCACCATAAGTCTGGAAGATCTTGGTTTGTTACAGGTGGTTGATGAGCCACAACAGGCAGTCGATGCAATTTTCAGTTACTATAAAGACAGTAATTTTGAACCGACTACAGAGGATCGCCATAAACTACTGGAGTTATAAACTACTGTGCCAAACAGGATGACGTGTATGCAGAAAATATTATTTTATTTCAGTCTGGCTCTCTTGTATGCAATGCCATTGCCGGTGATTGCAGAAACAGCAGATGAAGCTGTTCTGGAAGATGTCCCGGAACCGCCTGAATTGCCGGAGCCGGTTGAAAGCGGAGAGGCAATTGAACCAGAGATCACCATTATTCACCGTGAAGAAGCGTTAATCGAGGAATATCGTGTCAATGGAAATCTGTACATGGTCAAAATTACACCATCCGTAGGCAAACCCTATTACCTTATTGACAGGGATGGTGACGGGCAGATGGAGTCCCGCTTCAGCGGGATCTATGACGATATCATTGTGCCCCAGTGGGTATTATTCAGGTGGTAGATCGCCGGTCAATTTTTCTGTTACATTCTAATCATAAAAACAAGCTAAATAACTGTCGTCAAACCAGTTGCTGTATCCATGTCTGTCTATACAAAAGTATTGCCACATCAGCTGACGGAGTTTCTACAGAACTATACGCTTGGTCAGCTTGAACAATTCGCCGGGATCAATGACGGCATTGAAAATTCCAATTATTTTGTTACCACCAGTAATGGTGAATATGTTCTGACCCTGTTTGAAGTGTTGACCAGGGAAGAATTGCCTTATTTCCTTGAGCTCATGGCTTTTCTGGCTGAGCATGAAATACCCAGTGCGCACCCGGTTGCAGACAATGGTGGCCATTATTTGCGTGAACTGAACAGCAAGCCTGCAGCGTTGGTGAAACGGCTCAAAGGAGCCAGTGTTGATATACCCACGGCCAGGCAATGTGGCGAGATCGGTAAACAGATGGGACGCATGCATAATGCCAGTAAGGAATTTCCTCTGCACAGAAAGATGGTACGCGGACCAAAGTGGTGGAGAGCGACAGCAGAGAGCGTTATGCCGCAACTCTCAGATCAGGGGGCGGAATTATTAAGCAAGGAACTGGATTACCAGTTCAGTCATCTATTTCACAACCTGCCTGTCGGGGTAATTCACGCTGATCTGTTTCTGGATAATGCCTTGTTTGTGGGTGATGAACTCACAGGCATTATTGATTTCTACTATGCATGCAACAATTTTTTTATTTATGACCTTGCAGTGACAATCAACGACTGGTGTACTACCGGTGATAATGAACGGGACTTGCGGAATGCGCGTGTTTTGCTCAGCTCCTATCAACAGGAACGTAAAGTGACTGTTGAAGAGCTCGATGCCTGGCCAGCAATGTTACGTGCAGCGGCGTTAAGGTTTTGGTTGTCCCGTTTACAGGATAAATATTTTCCCCGGGGCGGTGAGATTACGCATATCAAGGACCCGGATGAATTCAAATTGATCCTGCTAAACAGGGTTGAAAATGCTGATAAAGTGTCAACGATGTGGGATCATGCCTGAAGTCTGGATCATTTGATTATCAAATGGAACACGCGGTATTTACCTATGGCACTCTCCAGATCCCGGAGATTATGCTTGCGGTTACTGGCCAGACATTCAGATCTCAAAGCGCAATACTGCCGGATTTTGCCCGCTATTCTATCAGGGACAAGGTCTACCCGGCGATCGTTCAGGCAGCAGGCATGTCTGTATCAGGCATACTCTATTCTGGTATAGATCATCAAATAATGGGTTTGCTCGATGTTTTTGAAGACATTTTGTATGAACGAAGGGATGTAGAGGTTTTTACTGAGAATATCATACGATCTGCAATGACTTACGTTATTGCAGACAGATACCGGCAATGCTTGAGTCCTGAATTATGGGATATCGAACAATTCAAGGTACAGCATCTTGAAAATTATTTGATAAGCTGCCGGAGATTCCGGACGCATTGCGAACAGCGGTTGAACCGGTAACCCGATTTTTCAATGCAGGGAGTAATGTCGTCCGCACCGCATAACGGACAATTGGACAGACTGACTGTAATGCCGGGGGGTGCGTCTGAACGTGCTCCGGGATCATACCAGCAGCAGAGTGGCGAGCCCCAGGAAGGTGAAGAATCCAACCGCATCGGTAACGGTGGTGAGCAGCATGCCTCCGGCAACGGCCGGATCGATCCCGAAATGTTTCAGCCCCAGCGGGATGAGCGTTCCGGCCAGTGAGGCTGTAAACAGATTGAGCACCATAGCCAGGCCGACGATCAGGCCGAGTTTGGGTTGATCGAACCCGGCAATGGCGATCAACGTTACCACCGCTGCCAGAACCAGACCGTTGAGTAAAGCGACGCCGATTTCCTTGAGCAGGAGGGAGCGGGTATTGGATTTACTGAGTTGCCCCAGCGCGATGCCGCGGATTGTAATCGTCAGCGTCTGGCTGCCGGCGACGCCACCCATATTTGCCACGATTGGCATCAATACCGCCAGTATCACGAGCTGCGCTATCGTTTCCTGGAAGCGGCCGACCACCCAGGCGGCCAGCGAGGCGGTCGCGAGATTTATACAGAGCCACGCCACGCGCCGTCGTACGCTCCACAGCACAGGGGTGAACATATCCTCATCTGTCACGCCGGCCATGCTGCGCAGCGTGTAGTCAGCCTCTTCCTGAATTACGTCTACCACATCGTCCACGGTGATGCGGCCGAGCAGTATATTCTTTTCATCGACCACAGCTGCAGAAACCAGATCCCGCTGTTCAAATATTTTGGCGACTTCATTTGCCGGTGTTTGTGCCGGGATGCCGGTTTCCCCCGTCATATTTTCTCCAACACTGGATTCCGGATCTTTAATGAGTACATTGGCCAGCGCCAGAATGCCAAGATAATTATTTTCACGGTCAACAACCATGAGATTATCTGTATTCTCCGGGATCTGTCCAAGGAGTCTGAGATAACGCATGACCACATCCAGTGAAACATCGGCTCGCACAGATATTACGTCCGTATTCATCATGCGACCGGCTGTGTCTTCAGGATAAGATAGCACCGAGGCAAGCCGCTGCCGGTTCTGTTCATCCATTGAACGTAACACAGAATCCTGGATCTCTTCAGGCAGGCCCTGGATGATGTCCGCTACATCATCCGTATCCAGATCTCTGGTGACTTCGACGACCTCCTGCGGTTGCATCTGTTCGAGTAATTCCGCCCGAACCGTATCATGCAATTCTGACAGGACATCACCCTCAAGTTTGGGGTTGATCAAACACCATATTGCCTCGCGGGCCTTCAGGGGAAGACTTTCCAGGACATCTGCAATCTCGGAAGGATGCATTTGCATGAGTAATTCACGTGCGATATCCGGTTTATCGGCGCTCAGAGACTCATGCAGTCGATCAATAATTAGGGTGTTTTCTTCTCGTTGTGTATTGTCATTCATGTTGATATGTCCGGAATTCATTTTCAGTGTAACAACCAAATGATCGCAGAGGGAATAAAATATTCCATATCAATCATACCATGCTAAATGAAATGGACAGGGTTGTTACTGCGGTGATGTATAATTATTATGACTATTTATTGACGGCCGCCATAATCTCCGCAACTTCAATACCGTTTCGGGCATTAAGTGCCATTTGCGCAAGTCTTTTGAGAGGCGCCAGTTCGCTGTTATTAATGATCTGTTTTACTTCCAACAGAGCTGCGGGATGGACGCTGAATTCGCGCAAGCCAAGACCAAGTAACAATCGGGTGTACTGGGTTTCACCAGCCATCTCGCCACACACGGCGACAGGAATATTTGCTTTTTCACCCGCCTGCAATGTGATATGGATCAATCGTAAAACAGCCGGATGCAGCGGGTCGTACAGGTAACTGACCTCATCATTAACCCGGTCAATCGCCATGGTATATTGGATGAGATCATTTGTACCTAATGAAAGAAAATCCAGGTAATGTGCGAACACGTCGGCGCACACAGCAGCAGCCGGAACTTCAATCATTGCACCAACAGGCAGGCGGTGATCGTACGGGATATTTTGAGCATCAAGTTCTGACTTGATCTCGGCAATGATTTGCAGCACCTGACTCAGTTCATGGGTGTTTGATAACATCGGGATCAGCAAGCGTACCGGGCCAAGAACAGAGGCGCGAATGATGGCACGTAATTGAGGCCGGAATAATGAAGGCTCTTTCAGACAGAGACGGACAGCCCGCAATCCCAATGCCGGATTTGACCCAACCGGACCTGCCTGTCGCCCGCCATCGACCTGTTTGTCGGCGCCGAGATCCAGGGTGCGGATGGTAAGTGGCAGGCCATGGAGAATTTCGATGACCTTGGTGTAGGTTTGATAATGTTCTTCTTCATCCGGTGGTGTATCGCGGTTCATAAACAGAAATTCCGTGCGGTACAATCCAACGCCGGAAGCACCCACTTCAATGACTGTTTCAAAATCCCTGGGTAATTCAATATTGGCCTGCAGTTCTATGGGGATTCCATCCAGTGTAACTGTTGGTTTGCCCTTGAGTTTTCCAAGGGCCGTGTAATGGAGTTTTTCATCTTTTTGCAGTCTGCGGTAATGCGCGAGTGTTTGTTTATCCGGGTCAACCAGTACAACACCGCGCGTTCCATCCAGGATAATCAAATCCTCCTCATGAATATATTGCAAGCCATGTTGTAAACCGACGATTGCCGGAATTCCGAGACTCCTGGCGAGGATTGCAGTATGTGAAGTCGGCCCGCCATATTCGGTGACGAAGGCAGTAATCCCGTTGTGTTGCAACAGGACGGTGTCCGCTGGCGTCAGGTCATTCGCAAGGACTATATAACCAGTAAGCCGGTTATCCGGTACCTCATGACGCAAAGGAGTTTGGTTCAACAGGATGCGTTGTATACGGTTTACGACATAATCAACATCGTCCTTGCGTGTGCGCAGGTAAGCGTCATCCATTTCGTCAAAGACGCTTACCAGGACATCACGTTGAAGTTTTAACGCCCATTCAGCATTACAGGCAAGCTCACGAATCAATCGCGTCGGCTCATGTGTCAATGATGTATCTTCCAGCATGAGCAGATGAGTATCTATAAATGCTGCAATATCCGCGTTTGTGGTTTCCGGAATGTGGTTAAGTATTGCACGGAGTTGTTGCCTGGCGCTTGTAACAGCTTTTTCAAACCGTTGTACTTCGTACTCGATTGATTCCTTCGGAATTGAGAATTCATGGATGTCTAGCTGATCATGTTCGATAATATGAACGCTGCCGATAGCAATGCCACGTGATACTCCCATTCCATGAAGGGCGATGGTCATTCCTTTTCTCCAAAACGATCCAGAATCAATTCCTCGAGCTTGTTAAGGGCCATATCTTCATCTCTTCCATTGGCGACGATATCTATTGAGGTTCCCTTGCCTGCAGCAAGCATCATTACTCCCATGATGCTTTTTCCGCTGACTTCCTTTCTGGCATGAATGATGTTGATGTCGCTTTCAAAACCTGATGCAACCTGGACAAAGCGTGCGGCGGCGCGTGCATGTAAACCCAGTTTATTAATGATAGTCACCGTTCTTTTCGGCATAGTTGTTCATTTGTATTCAATCATTATGATCCCGTCTCTACCACCGCTTATAGCCTTTTGCGCAAGCTGCTCCAGGTCAAGTTGCGGGTAGTTGAGTACGCGGATAAGCATGGAAAGGTTCAGTCCTGTAACAATACGCACATTTCCCTGCTTGATCAGACGTTGTGCAATATTTGATGGCGTTGATCCATATAAATCAGTAAGGATTAATACACCATCTCCCGTGTCAAGTTGTTCCATATGTTCAATAGCACTGGTTGTTAATTCATCAGGGTCGCAATCACGGGAGGCGGCGAGCAGTTTTGTCTGTAAAGGGTGTTCATTAAGCATGAATGTTGCTGTGCCAAGCAAAGCTGGCCCAATACCATCGTGACTGATAATTAACAATCCAACACTCATGTCCTATATATCCCGGTGACTGACAATTACAGGCTTGCCTTGTCCTCTGAAGTATTCAGCAAGTTGTTCAACAATATATACTGAGCGATGATGACCTCCCGTGCAACCAACAGCAACACATAAATAGCTACGGTTGTCGGCTTCAAACTGGGGTATCCAGTAACCAAGAAATTGTTTAATTTGTTTTACCATTTCGGATACCTGTTCCTGTTTGGAAAGAAAGTCAATTACGGGTCTGTCATTGCCAGAGAGACCACGGAGATCCTTTTGCCAATACGGATTCGGAAGACAGCGGGCATCAAACACAAAATCAGCGTCTCTGGGTATTCCATGCTTGTAACCAAAGGAGGTGAACTGGATTGAAAGAGATGATAAAGGACGCATTGCAATTCGTTTGCGCACGAGGTCTCTCAACTCGTGCATCAATGTATAGCTGGTGTCTATGCGTATGTCAGCATGTTCATACAGATCTTCCATAATTTGCCGTTCTTTTTTAATAGCGTTTGCCAGTGATACAGAGTTTGATGACAGGGGATGTTTGCGCCGGGTTTCGCTGAAGCGGTTTGTGAGCACATCATCATTTGCTTCGATAAATATCAGATCGATAGTCAACCCTTGTCCTTTTAAACCAGTAATCAAGGATGGCAAATCAACTATATCGCATTCCGGATTACGTGCATCAATCCCAATGGCTATTTCATTTGCCGCCTGAATGTTTGAATCCGAAATTTGTCTGGCAAAAACATTAAGCAGACTGATGGGCAGGTTATCGATGCAATAAAAACCGAGATCTTCAAGGGTGTTTAGCGCAATCGTTTTCCCGGCGCCGGATAGACCGCTGATGATAATCAAGCGCCGGTTTCCGGGTTTCATTCACTTATTGCCTTGTTCCAGTATAAGCCGTTGTCGTTCTGAAAATTTTTCTGAAGCGTTATAACCGCCCATGCGTAACATGTGATTGCGTGCCGCACATTCAAGAAGAACTGCAAGGTTGCGCCCTGGCGCGACCGGCACCGTAATCTCCGGAATCTCGAGATCCAGAACCCGGCGTGTTTTATAGCTACCTTCAAACCGGTCTATTTGCAGCAGCCCCGCTTTTTTCATTGGCGCCAGACGGACAATCAGACGAAGATATTTGTTTATTTTAATTGCGCTATCACCAAATAATTCACGCACATTGATAATACCCAAACCCCGCACCTCGAGAAAATCCTGCAATGCCTTGGGGCAGGTGCCATTAATGATATCAGGTGCGATGCGAGAAAATTGCGGTGCATCATCTGCAACAAGACGATGTCCCCTGGTAATAAGCTCCAATGCGAGTTCACTTTTCCCGATACCACTCGGTCCGGTAATCAGAACACCGATTGCATTTACTTCCATAAACACGCCATGCAAGGTAGTAACATCAGCAAACAAATTGGAAAGGTAATAATGTAATGAGTCGATTAATTTGTTGCTTGGCAGGGAGGAACAAAACAAGGGAATATTATTTTCATTACATTTGCGTTTCAGAATAACAGGCGCATTCCTCCCTTCAGAAACTATGACACAGGCGGGCTGATGTTTGAATATTTGACGAATAGCATCCTGGCGCGATATGTCTCTCAGACTTTCAATATAATTCAGCTCCATATCACCCAATACCTGTATCTGGTTTGCGTGAATAAGATTTAAATAGCCCACGAGTGAATATCTTGATGGTATATTTGTTTTACGTGACCCGGGTTTTGGAAATTTATCAAGATCATCATCAACTACTGTCGAGAGACTGTCTTTACTTCGTTCAGGAACAATCATGCGTCTTCCGCCCTGTTGACCGGCAATCCATTCCAAACCGAGTTTCTCACCATGGTTTGTGAACAGATCTTGTACAGTCAATTTGTTGGTAAATTCAGTCATGATTGCTCAGCTGGTAAGTAGTATATAAATCCCATGAGCCGATGATTCCAGTCGCAGATGAGTAAGCAAACCGTCATTACAAAACATTTCAGCCAATCGGGCAAGAATTTGCAGATGTTCGTCATTAGAGCCTTCGGGTACCAGCAATGCAAACAAAAGGTCAACCGGTTGTTGATCAAGCGCGTCGAAATTAATCCCGGATTTTAATTTGAGAAAGGCGGCTATCGGTTTATCGACATGCTGAAAGCGGCCATGTGGCATCGCAATACCATTTCCCAATCCGGTGCTGCCGAGTCTTTCCCGTTCGTTAAGACAATCAAATATTTCTGCACTGGTTAATGCGGGTTTATTGTTGGAGAAGAGTCTGGACAGTTTCTGCAGAGCATCTTTTTTGCTGTTTGTGTTTACATCACACAAAATACGCTCGGGTGTTAAAATTTCCGAGATGAACATGTTATGTTTTTAATAAAGAAAAAGTGAATTGAAATAGCTTTGCAGTTCAGGTCAATTCCTGACCCTATATACTGGATTCTCCACGGCGATGATTGGTCAGCTTTTCCTTGTGTTTCTTGAGCTGTCTGTCCAGTTTGTCAACAAGGCCATCGATAGCCGCATACATGTCTTCGTGTTCTTCATCTGCAAATACATTTCCCCGGCTAACATGTATGGTTGCTTCAGCCTTCTGGCGCTCTTTCTCTACACTTAGTATGACATGAATGCTAGTCATTCTGTCGAAATGTCTTTCCAATCTATTAAATTTATTATCTACATATGAACGAAGTGCGGGTGTAACATCTATATGATGACCTGTGATACTGATTTGCATAATATGCTCCCATATTGTTATGTTTATAAATTTCTTACACCAGGCGTTTTCTTTCATTAGACGGCGGGATAGCCATCGCCTCCCGATATTTTGCTACGGTCCTGCGCGCAACTTGTATACCCCGAGCCGACAACAATTCTGCAATCCTGTTATCGCTCAAAGGCTTCTGGGGCGGTTCTTCGTTGATCAGCTTTTTTATCAGGGCACGAATTGCTGTTGAGGAACATGCATCGCCTTGATTTGTATTTACGTGGCTGGAGAAAAAATATTTAAGTTCATAAATACCGCGCGGCGTATGCAGGTATTTGCGCGTAGTCACCCTGGAAATTGTTGATTCATGCATGCCGAGTGCTTCAGCAACATCATGCAGAACCAGTGGTTTCATGGCCTCATCGCCATATTCCAGAAAGGCACGCTGCCTTTCTACTATGCAACTGGCGACCCGCAGTAATGTTTCACTGCGGCTTTGCAGGCTTTTGATAAACCAGCGCGCCTCCTGTAGATGTGTCTTCAACGAAGTATTATCAGTACTGTTATCTGCCCTGCGGATCATGTTGGCATAACTGGTATTTATTTTTAAATGCGGAATGGAATCCGGGTTAAGTTCGACCTTCCACATACCCATATCTTTTTTAACGTAAACATCAGGAATTACATATTCTGTTTGGGTGCTTTGTACCTGGGTGCCCGGCCGCGGGTTCATGGTTTGAATTAAAGTAATGATTTCCTGCAATTCCTTTTGGGTTACTTTCAGGCGGCGCATTAATTGATTAAAATCATGTGCAGCCATGAGCTCCAGATGTCGGCCAACCAATTCCTTGGCCTTGTCCAACCAGGGGGTAGTGGCGGGACATTGATTAAGTTGCAGTATCAGACACTCTTGCAAATTCCTTGCGCCAACACCCGCAGGTTCCATGGCCTGAATCAGGTTCAGTACGGCCTCAACTTCATCAAGTTCAACCTCGATATCATCACCCAGTGCGTCGAGAATTTCTTCCAGCTTGCAGCTTAAATACCCATCGTCATCCAATGCGTCGATGATAGTAATTGCTATTGCCTTGTCCTTTTCGCTGACCGGGATGACATTTAATTGCCAAAGGAGATGATCGCGTAAACTTTTTTCCTGAAGATTCTGGTTTTCAAAGAAAACAGCTTCATTATTATTTAAACCAGGCGAGAAACTGATACTGCTGTCGTAAACATCCTCCCACACGCTATCAACAGGGAGTTCTTCGGGTATGACCTGGGGGATGTCATCTTCATTAATTTGATCGCCGGATTTTACCTTTCTATACTCCTCAGATTGCTGTTCCGTTTGTTCATTATCCTCGCCGTCATCAATTTCCAGCATCATATTGGATTCAAGCGCCTGCTGGACTTCCATTTGCAGTTCGATGTTCGACAACTGTAACAGACGGATTGCCTGTTGCAGTTGCGGTGTCATGGCCAGGTTCTGGCTGACTCTTAATTGCAGAGACGGCTTCATATAAGTAAGTTTAACTCAAAAATTCCGGCATGGCGGACCCTTC
>JACQHV010000029.1 GCA_016198885.1 Gammaproteobacteria bacterium | reverse complement strand
GCCTATGTGTTCGGTCCCCAAAAGGGCGCAACACCAGCAACGGTCAGGACACTTGATGCCAATCTGAAACATTTTGGCAATGTAATAAATAGAGTATTAAAAAAAGATGTGCGTTACCTGAAGGGCGCCGGAGCAGCAGGAGGATTGGGTGCCGGGCTTGCAGCGTTTACCAATGCCAAAATGAAACGTGGTGTTGATCTCGTAATTGAAATTACCGGGCTCGAAAAACATATCATGAGTGCTGATTTGGTCATTACCGGTGAAGGCCGTGTGGATTTCCAGACTGCCTTTGGCAAAACTCCTGCAGGAGTAGCCAAGGCAGCCGGGAAGTACAAGGTGCCATGCATCGCTATAGGAGGGAGTCTCTCCGATGATGCACGTGGAGTATATGAGTACGGTATAGCGGGTCTGGAAAGCGCAGCTGCCCGAGATATGGATCTTGCCGAGGCAATCAGGAACTCACGCATGCATCTTGAAAATGCGGGCGAAAGGATAATGCGCATGTTACTGATTGGTAAAGGTCTGAACAGGAAACGCTGATAGTCATATTCCTGTATCTCCGTAACTCAGCAAGGATTCACCTGATATACTGAACAATATTCTCCCAGCCGGGATATCAGCAATATTTTTGTAATTTATAAGATGACAAAGCAATTTTCAAAATTTGCCACACGCTTTACTTCACAAGCAGGTATTGTGCAACTGATGGAAGACCTCGGATCTGCACTGTCAGGTGAACAAAATGTCTACATGTTGGGCGGTGGCAATCCCAGTCACATTCCCCAGGTTCAGCAGTTCATCCACGAAAGAATGCAGAGGTTACTTGATAATCCAGCAGAGTTTGCACATGTCATCGGTGATTACGATTCCCCGCAGGGAGAAACACTTTTTATCCAGGCACTGGCGAAACTGTTCAGGACAGAATTTGGCTGGGATATTACTTCTGACAATATCGCCCTGACTGCAGGCAGTCAGTCCGGGTTTTTCCTGTTGTTTAATATGTTTGGCGGCGAATTCGAAAACGGTAAAATCAGGAAAATCATGCTACCCATGACACCTGAATACATCGGCTACGCCGATGTTGGTTTGGTGGATAATTTATTTGTTGCACGAAGACCCAACATAGAAAAACTGGATGAGCATACCTTTAAATATCATATTAATTTTGACGAATTACACATCACGGAAGATATTGGCGCTCTGTGTGTATCAAGACCTACCAATCCTACCGGTAATGTCCTTACAAATGCTGAAATAAATCACCTGCTGGAGATCGCAGGTGATCGTAATGTGCCCTTGATCATTGATAATGCCTACGGCATGCCGTTTCCAAATATCGTATTTACCGATATCAAACCCGTCTGGAATGAGAACACCATTTTATGCATGAGTCTGTCTAAGGTGGGTCTGCCTGGCGTCCGTACGGGCATCATCATCGCTCCGGAAGAAGTCATTAAGACGATTACAAATATGAACGCTGTTATTAATCTGGCGCTGGGCAGTTTCGGACCGTCACTCGCCCTGGATTTGGTAACAAGCGGTGAAATAACGCGGTTAAGCAACACGATTATCAAACCTTATTATCAACAGAAGGCAGATCGGGCCATTAAACTGATAAAACAGGAGTTTAGTGATATTGACTATTTTATACACAAGGCCGAAGGCGCTATTTTTGTCTGGTTGTGGTTTCCCGGATTGCTCATCAGCAGTCAGGAACTTTATCAACGATTAAAACAGAAGGGAGTCCTGGTCATCTCCGGGCATCATTTCTTTCCGGGCTTGAATGACGACTGGCAACATATGCATGAATGTATACGTGTAACCTATTCAATGCGAGATGATATCGTAGAACAGGGAATCAAGATCATTGCCAGAGAGGTCAGGATGGCATATCAACGTCAGGTAAAATAATCAAACAATTTTATCCCGATGGAAATAATCTTCTCGGACAACGGCTTTTTGCGGATGTAATCGATCTCATAAATATCAGCATCTGTGGCGGCCGCACTAAGATAGTCATCACTGGTTCTTAATTCATCCACAAGGTTCAGATCAAGGGCACGTTTTCCATACCAATGCTCGCCAGTCGCGATTTTTGCAATTTCGACCTTATTGCGATTTTCCAGAATGAAATCCTTGAACAATTGATGGGCTTCTTCAAGTTCTTCCTTTAATTTTTCACGGTCCGCGTCCGTATTTTCGCCAAATAATGTCAGGGTACGTTTATATTCACCGGCGGTAATCTGTTCAAAATCAATCTCGTGTTTTTTAAGCAGACGATAAAAATTGGGCATCTGGGCAAGCACGCCAATTGATCCCAGGATAGCAAAAGGTGCGGCAATGATTTTGTTTGCGACACATGCCATCATATAGCCACCACTGGCAGCTATCTTGTCAACAGCGACAGTAAGTTGTATGCCCTTATCGCGTATTCGTTTTAATTGTGATGCGGCAAGCCCGTAACCATGTACAGTACCACCGGAACTCTCAATCAATACAACTACTTCATCTTTTTCCTCTACCACTGTAAGGACAGCGGTAATTTCTTCGCGCAATGATGCTACATCCGTGGCTTTAATATCACCTTTGAAATCGAGCACAAAAATTCGCTTGCGTTTATCATCAGTGACAGTTTGTTTTTCCCTTTTCTTATGTTCTGCCTTGTGTACTTTCAGTGATTTCTTGAATTCCTTTTTTGGAAGGATCTGGGAATTTAACAGCAGGTTCATCATTTCGTATTTCTGGTTCAGGTTCTTGATATCCAGATGGCCTTCCACTCTTGCCCTTGTGCGCATAAATAATATAAACAAACCACCAGCAACGATTACAAAGACAATAACGACCGTCAAAAATTTGGCGAGAAACATGCCGTATTCAGTGATAAATTCCATAAGAGTATATTCCTTACCTCAGTTATTATTGATTTCCAAACAAGGTATATATAATCAACACTGTAATTATATCTTTATTAGGTACACTATCAGTAATTAATTAATGATAACGATTTCTCCATGAAGCTTTTATTTGGTCTTGTTGGTATTTATCTGGGTGGTCTGACGGGAGGTTTTGAAGGGGCCATTTTTGGATGCCTGATTGGTATTTTATGTGGCGGATATATACAGTTGAGAGATCACGTCAATACTCTCGAAGAGACACTCAAAACCATCCGTACCAACCTGATTGAAAGCAGCACACAAGTCGCCAAATCGCACAATGACACCACTGTAGATGATTCTGAAGCGATTACAATTATTCCCATTAAAAGCCGGCATGAATCACAGGTAGAACCTCAACCCGTAGCCCGGGGATCAGCCCAATCTCCCGTAACAGATTCCAGTCTTCGATCAACCACTACGGACACTTCAATTGATACTGTAGATGTAAGTGTATCAGCAGCCGGGTTCAGTTTTATTGATCGCGTCATCAATTACATAAAGGAATTTTTTACCAGCGGCAATGTTGTAGCAAAGATCGGAATCATCATTCTGTTTTTTGGTGTCGCCTTTTTGATTAATTATGCGGTGGAGCGTCATGCATTCCCGATAGAATTGCGTCTGGCACTCGTTGCATTGGGTGGCATTATTATGTTGCTGGTCGGCTGGCGCTTACGTTACAAGAAACCTGCTTATGCACTTGTTCTGGAGGGTGGCGCCGTCGGTGTTTTATATACCACGGTATATGCGGCAGGGCAACTCTATGTCCTTATACCGCTTGAATATGCATTTTTTATCCTGTTTACACTGGTTGTCCTGTCGGGTGTATTGGCGTATCTCGAGGATTCACGCGTCCTCGCCATCTTCGGAGTGACAGGCGGCTTTCTTGCACCGGTTTTAACTTCAACAGGGCAGGGCAGTCATATCATTTTGTTTTCATACTATGCCCTGTTAAACGCGGGTATATTTGGTATAGCATGGTTCAAGGCATGGCGCAGTCTCAACTGGGTGGGTTTTATTTTCACTTTTGTCATTGCCTCTCTCTGGGGTTACAAGTATTACCAGCCGTCATATTTCAATTCGACTGAACCCTTTCTTGTTCTCTTCTTTCTTTTTTATGTGACTATTGCAATATTGTTTGCACATCGCCAACCCCCTGACTTGAAAGGTCTGGTTGATGGCTCTCTGGTGTTTGGTGTCCCGCTGATTGGATTTGTCTTGCAGAGCGAACTCGTCAGTGATTTTAAATACGGTCAGGCCTGGTCAGCGCTGACCATGAGCGCAATTTATATCGTCTTGACAATACTGCTTTGGTCAAAACCG
>JACQHV010000257.1 GCA_016198885.1 Gammaproteobacteria bacterium | reverse complement strand
GGATGGCTTCGGCATCACCTTGGGTTTGAGGGACGCCTGAATCAGTAACATCTTGTGCCGGCGCTTCAATATTTCCATCCACGGTTGCTGCAGGTTTCTCCATATCCGGTTCTTGCTTCATATCGGTCATTGCGGTTTCGGATTTGTCCAGAGATTCCTCCGTTCCTCTGCCAATGAGGCCGATTACAACAATAACGGCAATCCCTGCAATCACTGAGACAGCAATGTTGATCTTCTTTTTGCCGGTTACCGGCCTGACATTCTGTTGCGGAGTCAGTGACAAGGTCGCCTGATCCTGATCTTCGGCCTCAAGCTTTACCGTCGTAGCCTCAGGGTTGATCCTCGTGGTTTTTTCACTGGTAATATCCACAATCTGCATTGCAGCAGTTGCCGTCTCCTCCGTCCCGAAGGCGGGTATTTCATTTTCCACAGTCATTGCTTCTGAGTCGTCCATAACCGCCGGGGCCGGAAATTCCTTTTTCCATTCCGTAATGTTCTGCGGGCGATCCTGTGCCCTGAAAGCCAGGGCATGATCGATTGCCGTCAGAAATTGATCCGTATAGTTGTCTTTTGCCAGTCCAGAGAGCGGAATATAACAATCCTTATTGTCATGCGTGATGGTTTCACCGCGGTCAATCGCACTCAAAGGCGCTGAACCTGAAATGATTTTATACAGGGTCGCCCCGAATCCATAGATATCCGTCCAGGGGCCCTGTTTGTCGCTCTTGCTGGCGTATTGTTCTATCGGCGCATAACCGGGTGATACGAAATTAGTCAGTGTCTGCGGATTATTCAATACTGTCTGCCGGGCGGAACCGAAATCCAGCAGGACCGGGCTGCCGTCTGCTTTTCTGATAAATATATTGCCCGGTTTGATGTCCCGATGGATAAAACCCTGTGCGTGCATTTTTTGCAGACCACTCATCAGTGGCAGGATAATCCGGAGCAGCTCTGTTTCATTCAGAATCTTTTTCCGTTTAACCACTTCTTGCAGGCTCTCACCCACTTCATAATTCATGACCATGTATGCCGTATTATTGGCTTCAAAAACGTTGAATACGCGGATGAGATTAGGATGTTCAAATTTTGTGAGGGTGCGCGCTTCACTGATAAACCTTCCCAAACCGAATTTGAAATCCTCCAGATGATCAGCGGAGAGCGGCTGTACCGACAGACTCGATTCCCGCATCGACAGATGCCCGGGCATATATTCCTTGATGGCAACCTGCCGATCGAGATTGATATCGTGTGCAAGGTAGGTAATGCCAAAGGCACCCTGCCCCAGCACACGTTGAATCCTGTACCAGAGCAATTGATAATCCGGCTTCAGGGCGTTGCGGTGCGGTTCTTTGCTCATTTTTGAAAGTATGTTGTGAAAGCGTTCGATTCCAAATCTGTCCTTATTAGCAAATAATAGAAGAGCACTGACTAAAAATTAAGCAAAAATAACACATATTCAGGGTTCCCGGTGACATGGGAGAAATGAATAGTTGGCAAAAATCAATTAAAACAGTGATAAAATATTTACCAGGTCCAAGGATTCCTGTTAATCCTCTTCCCGGTGAATTAAATATGCCAAAAAAACGTCGTCCGCCATCACGGACTTCAGTAAAGAAGCAGCGGTCTTTGACTCCCGGAACAAACACGGAGCTGAACACCCAGATTCGGAAAATGTTGATACAGCATTATCACGCCAAATATCGCGTGAAGTGAACAAATTATCAACTCAATTACAGTTTACATCTACATCCGTATTCGACCCGGCGATCCAATCCCTGTTTTCTGAATCTGCATGGCGTTAATTAATTAAATCCTGCCTTGTCCGGCGAGGGAGAGCCGCACTTCCATCCGGCTGAGCCGTGTGTATAGTTTCTGCTTGCGTTTGATGGGCCAGCGATCATAGAGAAAGATCTCCATAGGCCGCCACATAGCCACCCATCCGCCGATGATCAGGCTTTCCCGCAGGATCGCGATAAATGCCCCACCTCCATAACGCCCGAGAAATTGAGCCACAATCAGGCATGTGGCGAGGAATGCAAGCCCGATCGTGAGATTTTTCCAGCCCTGGCGCAGTAACTGCCGGTTTTGCCAGGCGGCTTGCTCCGCACGGTAACTGAAGTAATTCCTGACCGCCTCATTTACTGCCCGCGCGTCCTTATCGTCACCGGGTGGCTTTTCCAGATGAATTGTCAGCAACGGCGGTTCCTGCTTCGGGAGCTCCATGGCCCAGCTTACGACGAATTCTTCCGCTTCCGCGTCGAGTTCCTTCTCGCGGAACGGCGATGGATCCATGGAATTAAAAAGCTGATTGATATCATGCAGCCTCAGTTCGATGCCAGGGGACGTTACCGGTTCACGGTCCGTATTCTTGTCATTCATGAGGAATTACTCCGAATCCGGAAAAACGTGTCAGTATTCCCTCTTTCATCAATCACTGCAAAGTAATGTGGTGAATTATCAATAATATTTTCCCCAACTGATTGTTATCCTTTGAAGTTTTTCCAGAATAATTCCGGGTCAGATTTTTGCAGCATTGAGATTGATATTTGATCAAAAAGAGGCATATGATCAAAAAGTATTTCAGTTTTCCCGATGTATGATGGAAAAACAAAGAAGGGATTACAGATCACACTGTTACAACCTGTTCCTGAAATAAATCTTTAGCTTGTTTATGTAATTATGAGTCAACCGGAAATTTACATACGTCCCTCCGTCGCTATCAGCCGGTCTGTCATCGCTGTGATCGATGATTTACAACAACACCTGCAATATCCGGAGCGCGAGCCAAGACACGTTCATCGTATACGTGTTGATATCAAACGTTTGCGCGCGTGGCTCAGGTTGATCCGGAATAAATCTGGCACTTTTCACTGGCGGACTGTGGATAATTACTTCCGCGACGGAATGAAAATGCTTTCTGCAAAACGGGACGCGCAGGTCATTCTGGAAACTTTAAAGTGGCTGGAAGATAAAACAAATAAAAAAAATGAACAGTCCGCCATCCAGGTAATACGCGCACATATTCAGTTTGATCCGGCAGGGCAGGCAATGGATTGGGAAACCATCAAATCGCCACTGGTAGACATAGCGGAAACATTGAAACGGCAGACGCTTTCAGTCGATTCTGATGACATGATTAAAAAAGGGCTGAAGCGCACCTATAAACGTGCCCGCGACTATGGAAAAAAGGCGTTTTCAACGCATACTATACCCGATGAACTGCACCAGTTTCGAAAGTGGGTAAAGTATCTGTGTTTTCAGATCGGATTTATCCAGGCATCGTATCCCGGTCTATATGAACAGATGCGAAATCGTCTGGATAAACTGGGTAATCGTCTGGGACGGATCCATGATCTTATTCTCGTTCAGGAAAAGCTTGAGCAATTGTCTCCAATAGAGAATTGCAGCGTTGCATCTAAAGTTACCAGGAAATTTATAGATAAAAAATTAGGTACATTGCTGAAACGTTCACACCGTTTGTATCAAAAGATATTTATTTCATCGCCTGCGGAATTTACCGGGCATATAGCATAACCCTTTCTACCCGGTTTCCCTGCAGATCAGTTTCTATTCAATGCCGCAGAATAAAATAGCGGATTTATTTTGTGTATAATATTTAAAATCAGAAATTCTAAAGCAAGACAGTGATTAATCAACTGCGGGACCTGAAGGGGCGTATACGCCGGTTTGCAGAGGAACGGAATTGGGAGCAGTATCATTCGCCAAAAAATCTGGCCATGGCGTTGGTTGTGGAAACTGCTGAACTCGTCGAACATTTTCAATGGCTGACACAGGAAGAAAGCCGGTCATTGTCTCCCGAGAAACGCTCCGCAGTAGAAGCCGAACTGGCCGATATTCTGATTTATCTTGTCCGGATTGCAGACAAACTGGACATCGATTTATATAGTGCCACGATAGAAAAACTGCAACACAATGCAGACAAATATCCCGTTGAGAAAGTACGGGGACTTTCGAAGAAATATACCGAATATCCTGAATGACGGTGAAGCACATCTCGTTAAGCGTGAAGCGTCGGAGTGACACGAAACACGCTTCACGAGCCACGAGATACGAGCAACGAATATGTTAGGTTACCGGCATGGTTTTCATGCGGGCAATTTTGCCGATGTGCACAAACACATCATACTCTTGTTGTTGCTTGAATCGCTTTTGAAAAAGAGTACTCCATTCTGTTATGTGGACTCCCATGCTGGCGCAGCCAGATATGATCTGCAGTCCGAATTTGCGCAGAAAAACCGGGAATTTGAAAACGGTATTGTCCGGCTCCTGAAAACAGCCAATCCACCCGCTGCAATCGCTTCTTATCTGCGTGCTGTCGAAACAATGAATGCAACACAAAAGAAAGGCCGGACAAGTCTGCGTTATTATCCAGGCTCCCCTGCCCTCGCAAGACAGTTACTGCGGCCACAGGATCAGATGATTTTGATGGAACTGCATAGTACTGAGGCGCCGAAATTGAAAAAATATTTCGCCAATGATCATCAGGTAAGCGTACATCATCGTGATGGATATGAAGGATTGAATGCAATGCTGCCGCCGGAAGAACGCCGTGGTCTGGTATTTATTGACCCGTCCTATGAAATCAAGGATGAATTTACACGGTTAACAGAAGCATTAATAAAAATATTGCGGAAATGGCCCACCGGAATATATGCCGTCTGGTATCCGGTGCAGGGAAACCAGCCGACAGCACACTTTTATAATGAGCTGCGCAGTTCCGGCATTAAAAATATTTATCTGAATGAGATCAGTGTGGTGCCGGATACCGAACCCAATCGCCTGAGTGGTTCAGGAGTGATCATTATTAATCCACCCTGGCGGTTTGATCAGATATTGGGAGCAGTGATGGACTGGCTGGCGCCGGTGTTGGATCGCGGCAGTCATGCGCCTGCGCATAGCGCATGGCTGGTGCCTGAATAGTATTCAACACAATGGTGTTTCATTGAAATTTATTCTGCACGCAGTGCGTCCAGTGGTTGTAGCGTGGCGGCGCGCAGCGCCGGTGCAATTCCTGCGATCAGTCCGATCAAGACTGCCAGACCAAAGGCAAGGGTAATGTAGCGCCAGGCGATCTCAACAGGTAACCCGGGCACGAAGAGCTCGATAAATCGGATAATACCGATGGCGGCGGCGATGCCGGCGATCCCTCCGGCACTGCCAAGGATTATCGCCTCACCCAGGAACATATGCAGAATATGCAGCCGCCGTGCGCCGATTGCCCGCAATAAACCAATCTCGGCGGTGCGCTCGGTGACAGCGATGGTCATGATGGTGAGAATACCGACTGCACCGACTACGAGCGAGATGCCACCCAGTGCAGCCACTCCAAGCGTAAGAACATTGAGTACTTTATCAAGCACCTCAAGCATCTTGTCCTGCGTGATGATTGTGAAATCCTTCTGGCCATGCCGCGAGTGCATGAGCCGTTCAATATGGGGCGCGATATGCGCGGACGCGATCCCGGTTTCATAAAGGACGTCGATCTCCATCAGACTTTCACGATCAAACATCTCAAGCGCATTGCCAACCGGTATATAGATCGTGTCATCAAGATCAAAACCGAGCATCTGTCCTTTCGAATCCATCACACCGATCACCCGGTAACTATCACCACCGATGCGCACGCGACTGCCGAGTGGATTGATATTGCCGAACAGTTCCTGCCGCATTTTTGCGCCAAGCACAGCGAAATTACGGGCATTGTGGTAATCATCCGGAGGCAGGAAGCGGCCGACCGCAACACGCATCTTCCAGACTTCCGGTACCATCGAACCCACTCCAAAAACAACGGTACGCCGCCCGCGCGATCCGAATTCAACCTGCGCATTGCCCTGCATGACGGGCATCACGGCAACCACATGATCGAGCTGTGCCAGGGCCTCAGCATCTTCAACCCTGAGGGGGCGGACATTGCTGATGGAAGAAACAGAGGCACCGAAAGTATTGGTCTTGCCGGGGACAATAGCCAGCAGGTTGGTGCCAAACTGGGTAAATTGCGCAAGCACGAAGACGCGTACTCCCTCGCCGATGGCGGTGAGCAACACTACCGCAGTAATGCCAACCATGATACCGAGCACGGTAAGACCGGAGCGCATGCGCGCAGCGAGTATGGAGTTGAAGGCGAATCTTGCAAGGTCAGCTGAGCGCATAATGAATTCCAGGGTCTCAGCGCCCCGAAAGTGCTGTGACCGGATCCAGCCGCGCGGCACGTGACGCAGGCAAGACACCGAATACGAGCCCGGTCGCAATGGCTATACCGAAAGCGGTGATGATCGCCCACACCGGCGGTTCAATCGGCAGGACAGGATAAGTCCGGCGCAGGATTTCCGCCGCAACAACACCCAGAACAACACCGAAGACCCCGCCGAACACAGACAGGAGCAATGCCTCAGTGATAAACAGCCGCCGGATTGCCCATGCCGGTGCACCGAGCGCCTTGAGCAAACCGATCTCTGTGGTCCGCTGGGTCACTGAGACAAGCATGACGTTCATGATCAAAATCCCCGCCACCGAAAGGCTGATTGCAGCAATGCCGGCCAGACCATAGGTAAGGGCCTTGAATATCTTGTCGAAAGTTGCGACCACGCTGTCCTGAGTGATCACGGTGACGTCATCTTCACCCTCATGCCGCTCACTGATAATTTGTTTGATATCTGACACCGACCGGGGGAGATCAGTGGATGAGCGGCCTTCCACCACAACGCGGAACAGAGACGGCTGATTGAAAAGTATCTGCGCCGAGGCAACAGGAATGATCGCGATATCATCGATATCCACGCCGATGGATATACCTGTCTTACCCAGCACGCCGACGACCCGGAAACGCCGATCGCCGATGCGCAACCACTGACCCAGTGCATTGGCATTTCCGAACAATTCCACCTTGATCTTTCTCCCCAGGACGCACACCGATACGATCTGGCGCGGATCAGTTTCCGGCAGGAAACGGCCCAGCGCCATGCTGAGGTGACGGATCGGCGCATAGTCTGCAGTCGTTCCGAGAATGGTTACCTCACGCTCCAGTCCTGCATAAGAAACAGGCGCGGTACCCACGATGAGCGGCGCTACACGATTGATGGAGTGACTATGTAGCAATGCGAGAGCATCATCAATAGTCAGGTCACGCGGTACCTCACCGAACAGTGGCGGCGGTCCACCGGTAGTCTCGGTCCTGCCAGGTAACACAATCAGGAGATTGGTGCCCAGAGAGGCGAATTCGTTGGTCACGTAACGGCGCGCGCTTTCACCGAGCGCGGTAAGCACAATAACGGTGCCGACACCGATGGCCATTGCAAGGAGTATGAGCAGGGTGCGCAAGCGGTTTGCTGTTACAGCATGCAGGGCGAAGTTGGCGATGTCAGAGTTAAACATAGTACAGGTTTATCGGCTTCAGCATCTTCACGCGGCCAGAGCAGTATCTTCAATAATACGTCCATCCACCATCCGGATGTGACGCCCTGCCCGGCTGCCGATATCCGAATCATGAGTGACGATGAGCAATGTCATTCCGGCAGCGTTCAGTTGTTCGAGCAAATCGATGATAGCACGGCCTGAATTCTGATCGAGGTTCCCCGTCGGC
>JACQHV010000261.1 GCA_016198885.1 Gammaproteobacteria bacterium | reverse complement strand
CCGGGGGTCGCGGGTTCGAGTCCCGTCCACTCCGCCATAACTAACATATACGGGCGTGCCTGATTCAGGGTGCGCCCGTTTTATTTATTGTTCAATAAGATATCTGAATAAACATGCTGCAAACTATACATGATTGGGCCTCTGGCTGGCTTGCAATGGCTGTTTTTGCGTTATTGATCATACCTTTCGCATTCTGGGGTATTAACTATTACTTTGATGGTGGCAAGGAACCTGTAGTAGCTAAAGTCAATGACAAGGATATTAAATTCAATCAATTTCAGCGTGCATTTAGTAATTACCGCCTGCAAATGCAGGCCCTCGTTGGCAAGAACCTGGGCCCGTCTGAAGATGAATTAATAAAACAACAGACACTGGAAAAATTGATAGAAAGTGAATTGTTAAATCAGGCAACAAAATCAGCAGGTCTTCAGGTGAGTGATGAGCAGGTCAGGGAAACGATAAGAAATATTGAGGTATTCAAGGGTGAAGAAGGCTTCAAAAAAGACTTTTATGAACAAAGTGTATCGCAATTGGGTATGCCGCCGGCGCTTTTTGAGGAGCAAATGCGTCTGGATATGGCTTCAGAGCAGCTACAGAGCGCAGTCGTCGAAAGTGCTTTTGTATCAAGGAATGAAGCCGAATATGCCGCGCGATTGAAAAACCAGAAACGTGATATTTACTATACAATTCTCTCTGCTGATAAATTCAAGGAATCAATCGAAGTCTCTGATGATGATATCGAATTTTACTACAAGGATAATAGTAACCTCTATATCAAACCTGAAGAGGTTAAAATCGCATATATAGAACTTTCACTGAAACAGCTTGCTGATGAAGTAGAAGTAAATGAAGAAGAATTACGTGATTATTATGCGGCAAACAAGGCCGATTATGATGTAGATGAACAGCGGAAGATCAGCCAGATTCAGATTAAAACAGGCGAAGACGCCACTGAAGAGGCCATAGAAAAGGCAAGAACAAAGGCAAATGAAATTCTGCAACTTATAAATACCGGCAAATCATTTGAGGAAATTGCCAATCAGTATGCAGAAGATGCGGATCCAAATTTCAGTATTAGTGAACATGGTTTTCTGAGTAAAGGAATTTTGCCGGAAGAGGTCGAAAAAGTAGCGTTTTCCATGCAAAAGGGCCAGGTTAGTGATGTTATTCAGTCAAAATCAGGGATTCACATTCTCAAACTCCATGATATTAAAGGGGGTGTAGCAAATACCTTTGAAAATGTCCGGGAGGACGTTGAAAAAAATTACCGTCTTTTAAAAGCAGAAGAGCGGTATTTTGATCTCGCCGATCAACTTGCAACATTAACCTATGAACATCCGGATACTCTGGAAATTGTTGCTGAAGAAATTGACATTAACATTCAGAAGAGTGAATTCTTCACACATAGTGGAGGCAAGGAAGGATTGTTAGCTGAACCAAAAATTCTATCTGTCAGTTTCTCCGAAGATGTTTTGATTAATGGGCATAACAGTGAAGTGATAGAGCTTGCAGACAATCGTGTTGTTGTTTTGCGAGTCGACGAGCATGTCGCTGAGGCAAAACGTCCCATGAATGAAGTAAGAGACGACATCATAAAGGATATTAAATTCACGCGGGCAAGCGAAAAAGCCCATGAACAGGGACAGGAAATTCTTACGCAGTTGCGAGAGGGCAAGAGCTTTGAAATGATTGCAGAGGAAACAGATGTGGAGTGGCAACATTCAGTTGATATTACACGTGAGGATGTTTCAGTGAACCGCGCGGTACTCAGAACGGTATTCAGTCTTGGTAAACCGAAAGGCAATACACCGGTATTCGGAGGCACTTCACTGGGGACGGGTGATTATGCAGTAATTGCTGTGTTGGAGGCAGAGAAACCTGAATCCGGTACTATTGATGAAGATGATTTCAGGGATGTGAAAATACAATTGCAGAGGTCCAGGGCTATTGATAGCTGGGGCGGGGTTATTCAGGAATTACGAAATAAGGCAGACATAAGGGTATTTGAAGACAATATTTAAGTTATTTGTACTAAACGATCAGCGAAACATCGCACCGGATTGCTCCAAGCTAACAATCACCAGGATGGTGTAATTAAAAACTCATACCGATGGCATTATAACCGCAATCAACATATGTAATTTCACCAGTGATGGCGGAGGCATAGTCAGAACACAGAAAGGCAGCAACATTACCCACTTCATCAATGGTCACATTTCGTCTCAAGGGCGCTACTCTTTCAACGTAGCTCAGAAAATCCCGCATCCCGCTGATACCAGAAGCTGCCAGGGTGCGTATGGGGCCGGCAGATATGGCATTAACACGGATCCCTTCGGGGCCAAGGCTTGAGGCCATATAGCGGACATTTGCCTCAAGACTTGCCTTGGCAACACCCATGACGTTGTAATTAGGCATGGCTCGTACTGCACCGATATAAGTCAGTGTCAGCATGGCACCATTTCTTCCCTTCATCATGGGCCTTGCAGCATCTCCCAATGCAGAAAAACTGTATGAGCTGATCTCATGAGCGGTGAGAAAACCTTCGCGGGTGACACTCTCGAGATATTCACCTTCCAGTTGATCCCGTGGCGCATAGGCCACTGAATGAACAAGGATGTCCAGACTGTCCCAGTAATCATCTATATGATCAAATACAGCCTGAATTTGTTCATCACTGGCCACATCGCACGGTACTGTGATCTCGGAATTTACCTGGGTCGCAAAATTCTCTACACGCTCGCGCAATTTTTCGTTTTGAAATGTAAATGCCAGTTGGGCGCCTTCACGGTGCATGGCCTTGGCAATCCCCCAGGCAATTGAGCGATTACTGGCCACACCAACAATTAATGCTCGTTTGCCTTCAAGTAACCCCATACTGGTTTTCCTTATGGTTGTATTTGCAATTTATTATTAGTCCGGTGCCAAAGTGTACAGAATAATGATGGCGTTTATAATGCACGTTGAAGGAAAAGACAAACCCTCCGCATCGATATAGTATCTGATTATGAATAGATTTGCTCTGTATTGGATATTGAGCACATTAATATTATTTACCGGTTGTAATATCAGCCCGTGGAATAATCCCTATCCTGACAGTCAATCAAAAGACAACATCTACTACGATTCATTTGAAGAGCGGCCGAAACACCTTGATCCAGTGAGCTCATACAGTGGCAATGAATATGTATTTCTGGGTCAGATCTATGAACCCGTCTTACAGTATCATTTCCTGAAACGGCCGTATGAACTGATTCCCCTGACGGCAACAGCAGTGCCACAGGCAGAGTATTACGATAATGCCGGTAATATGCTGGATGCGGACACACCACCCGAGTCGGTACATCGTGTAGTTTATAGAATCACAATCAAATCCGGTATTCTCTATCAACCGCATCCGGCCTTTGCACGTGATAAACGAGGGAAATACCGTTATCACCATCTATCCAAAGATGATCTAGAGAAAATTCATGCCCTGTCGGACTTTTCTGAAACTGGTACACGGGAACTTACCGCAGAGGATTATGTATACCAGATTAAAAGACTTGCCCATCCGGGTGTGCATTCCCCCATTGCCGGATTGATGTCCAAATATATTCACGGTTTGCAGGAGTTATCGGAAGAATTAACGAATAAACATAAAAATGAAATTGATAAAAATAATTTCATTGATTTACGCAATCATCATTTAAGCGGTGTGCGTATTCTGGATCGCTATACTTTTGAAATTACACTCAAGGAAAAATATCCGCAGTTTCGTTACTGGCTTTCCATGCCCTTTTTTGCACCCATGCCATGGGAGGCAGATTTTTTTTATTCACAACCCGGCATGGAAGAAAAAAATATTACGCTGAACTGGTATCCGGTAGGCACAGGGCCCTATATGTTGACGGAAAATAATCCAAACCGCCGCATGGTGCTCAAACGTAACCCGAATTTCCGGGGTGAATTGTATCCAGACAAGGGAGGACCAGAAGACGAGGTGAATGGCTTACTCCAGGATGCAGGGCAAACCATGCCATTTATCGATACAGCGATATTCAGTCTTGAGAGGGAATCCATCCCTGCCTGGAACAAATTCCTGCAAGGTTATTATGATACCTCCGGTATAGTCTCTGATAGTTTTGATCAGGCGGTAACGTTCAACACAAAGGGAGAATTGGAATTAACAGAACAGATGCGTAATAAGGGTATAAAACTCACTACGGCAGTCATGTCTTCAACATTTTATATGGGTTTCAATATGCGTGATGAAGTCGTCGGTGGTGATAGTGAGCGAGCGAGATTATTACGCAGGGCGATATCGATAGTAGTGGATTATGAGGAGTATATCTCCATTTTTACCAATGGACGCGGTGTCCCTGCACAGGGACCAATCCCACCCGGTATTTTCGGATATAGTGAAGGTAGTGATGGAATTAATCCTTATGTTTATACATGGCGTAAAGGCAGGGCAGAGC
Organism: Gammaproteobacteria bacterium; assembly: GCA_016198885.1. Lineage (GTDB taxonomy): Bacteria > Pseudomonadota > Gammaproteobacteria > Eutrophobiales > Eutrophobiaceae > JAENIZ01. Next base: position 19,067 of record JACQHV010000261.1, on the reverse strand, counting down.
GGAGGAATATCAGGGAAGCACAGGAGTTAATGATTGCAGCCGGTTATCCAGATGGTCGTGAGGTGCAGTCAGGGCAATCTCTGATTTTGTATCTTGATACACCTGCAACAGGCCCTGATGCCAAGGCAATATTTGACTGGTTCCGTAAGCAATTTTCCAAATTGGGAATTACTCTTGTAATACGCGCCACAGATTACAACCGTTTTCAGGAAAAAATGCTGAAAGGGACGGAGCAGATATTTATGTGGGGATGGAATGCTGATTATCCGGATCCGGAAAACTTTTTGTTTCTTTTGTATGGCCCCAATGCCAAAGTGGGATTGAATGGTGAAAACGCCGCAAACTATGAGAATGAAGAATTTGATTACCTTTTTAATCAAATGAAGAGTATGTCAAATGGACCTGAACGCCAGGCCATAGTGGACAGGATGATCGATATTGCCAGACGTGATGCTCCATGGTTATGGGGATTTCATCCCGTCGCGTTTACATTGCACCACCGCTGGTTCAAAAATGCCAAACCGGCGCTTATGTTAAATAACACCTTGAAATACATACGCATTGATCCTGAAACAAGAAACAAGTTACGCACGCAATGGAATCAACCTGTATTCTGGCCGATCATATTATTGTTATTAATACTCCTGATCAGCATTATCCCGGCATATATCAGCTATAAACGTCGTGAGCAATCTTCCGCGTTATGATTAATTACATTTTGCGCCGCATCGCCTATGCCCTGCCTATCCTGATCGGGATAAACATTATTACGTTTGTATTATTTTTCGTCGTGAACACCCCTGATGATATGGCGCGTATGCAACTCGGCCAAAAGCGGGTGACTCAGGAGGCGATAGATAAATGGAAGCGTGAACGTGGCTATGACATGCCGGTGCTCTGGAATTCACAGGCAAAAGGCATGAAGAAAATTACTGATTCGATATTTTTTCAGAATTCAATAAAATTATTTGTATTTGATTTTGGCCAATCAGACAATGGGCGCGATATCAGTAATGATATCAGCCAGCGTATGTGGCCAAGTCTTGCAATCACAGTGCCGGCTTTGATACTAGGTTTGATTGCCTACATTACCTTCGCGCTTACACTTGCGTTTTTCAGGGCAAGCTATATTGATGTCTGGGGGGTTGTCATTTGTGTGATCATGATGTCGATATCCGGCATGTTCTACATCATCGGAGGCCAGTTTATTATCGGCAAACTGTTTAATCTGGTGCCTATCTCAGGTTATGACAGCGGTGTTAATGCTATAAAGTTTGTCACGTTGCCGGTTATCGTCGGATTGATCGGAGGAATCGGTTCATCTACGCGGTGGTACCGCACGATATTTCTTGAAGAAATGGGCAAGGATTTTGTGCGTACTGCCCGTGCCAAGGGATTGTCTGAAAAAGTAGTCTTATACCGTCATGTTTTGCGCAATGGCCTTATCCCGATATTGACAGGTGTGGTGGTTGTATTACCGATGCTGTTTATTGGCAGTCTGGTTACAGAATCCTTCTTTGCTGTACCTGGTCTTGGCAGCTACACCATTGATGCGATCAACAGTCAGGATTTTGCCATTGTGCGTTCCATGGTGTATCTGGGTTCTGTGTTGTACATCATCGGACTGATACTGACCGATATCTCATACACTATTGCGGACCCGAGGATCAGGTTGGAGTAAATATATTTTTATGCCTGTTGTTTTTATTACCGATGCACTTATCTTTTTACTGTTATTCATGGTGTGTCTGTTTATCTGGTATACGCTCAAACATGAATATCTGCGAATACCATGGCGTCAGGTTGGGAAAAATTCACTGGCTATGTCAGCAGCAGTCGTGTTGCTGTTTTATATCGCGGTGGGATTACTGGATACAATTCATTTTCATCCACGGCTCAATAATATTGATCAAAAAGAAATAAAATATTCGACTGATATCCTGAGCCTGCTGGATGTCCTGACTGAAAAACTGCGCAGCCGGGTTGAAAGAACCTATTCGGCACCGTTCGCAACGCATGCCTATGCGAAGGAAGCCATTGACCTGCCCGAAGGCAGACAAATTCGCGATTATCCGCGTTTATATTATGGTGGCAGCCATCTGCAATATCCGGGCAAAGAAATAGCTCAAGATATCCTGGGCAAGACGATTACTGGAATGGTAATGGGAATAATTACCTGGCTGTTCATATCCATGGTGATTATTATCATTCTGTCCCGTATCAGACGATGCAGCATGACGACAGAATTCAAACTTATAATCCGGCGGCAACATTTAATCCCATGGCATGTTATTTTGATTACGCTGGGGTGTATTCTCATCAGTGGCGTAACGCTTGCCTATCTTTCCAGTTATTATCATGTGCTGGGCACTGACAAGGTTGGCCAGGATGTGCTCTATCAATCGCTGAAGAGTGTGCGCACGGGGTTACTCATTGGTACATTGACCACCCTGGTTATGCTGCCGTTTGCACTTGCCATGGGTATCATGGCTGGTTATTTCAGTGGTTGGGTGGATGATATTATTCAGTATATCTATACCACCCTGAACTCGATCCCCGGGGTGTTATTAATCGCCGCTGCGATTCTCATGCTTGAAGTCTATATGACCAACCACGCCGCTGACTTCACCAGTATTGAACAGCGAGCGGATATGCGTTTGTTATTCCTTTGTATGATACTTGGCATCATGAGCTGGACAGGGCTGTGCCGTTTGTTGCGAGGTGAAACGTTGAAGCTGCGTGAGATCGATTATGTACAGGCAGCGCAGGCCTTTGGTGTCAACCATGTCACCATTATGACGCGGCATGTGCTGCCAAATGTGATGCATATTGTCATGATTTCGATTGTTCTTGATTTCAGTGGTCTGGTGCTGGTAGAGGCGGTGTTGGCGTATATCAGTATCGGAGTCGATCCCAGCATGATCAGCTGGGGCAATATGATTAACAGTGCCCGACTGGAGATGGCACGTGAGCCGATAGTGTGGTGGTCTCTGGGTGCAGCCTTTATTTTTATGCTCGGCCTCGTACTTGCCGCAAATCTGTTTGCAGATGCCGTGCGGGATGCGTTTGATCCCAGGATCAGGACGATTCCCGCCGGATAACCGGCAAAACAGGTTCATTTTGACTGATTTTTTTAAAAATTTGCCTACGCTTGATATATTAGAAGGCGGATTAATAGTAGGATGAATTTATGAATCAATTTACTTTATTCCTGACTGTCTGTCTTGTATTTGCCTGCACGTTTGCATTTCTGCGATCCACGCTCTGGTTGTGGGCAATGTTCTATGGATTATTACTCGCAGGATTCAGTTATTACGCTACATCTTCAGCATTATTGCTTATTGTATTCTGGCTGTGTTTTCTGCTGATTTTTATCCCGCTACTTGTTGTTCCGTTACGTCAGAAGTTAATCAGCTCACGACTATTTGCCATCTATCGTAAATTATTACCGACCATGTCGGATACTGAAAGAGAGGCGCTCGAGGCAGGTAATGTCTGGTGGGATGCGGAACTTTTCAGCGGAAAGCCCGATTGGCAAAAATTATTGTCTATGCCGGTACCGACCCTGAGTCAGGAAGAACAGGCCTTTCTTGACGGGCCGGTGGAGGAATTATGCAAAATGCTGGATGACTGGCACATCACACATGAACGTTATGATCTGCCACCCGAAGTATGGGAATTCATCAAACAACAACGCTTTTTTGCAATGATTATTCCAAAGCAATACGGTGGACTGGAATTCTCGGCACTCGCGCACTCGGCCGTAGTGATGAAACTCTCAACGCGCAGTGTCACAGCTGCGGTGACTGTGATGGTACCGAACTCGCTTGGTCCGGGGATACTGCTGATGCAATATGGCACCGATGCGCAGAAAGAATATTATCTGCCGCGTCTTGCGAGTGGCGAAGAGATACCCTGTTTTGCCTTGACAGGTCCGGAGGCTGGAAGCGATGCCGGCGGCATGCAGGACTATGGCATTGTCAGCCGGGGTGAATTTGAGGGGAAACAGGTGTTGGGTATCCGGGCCACCTGGAACAAACGCTATATCACTTTGGGTCCGATCGCGACGCTGCTGGGTCTCGCCTTCAAACTCTACGATCCGGATCATTTGCTGGGCGATAAGGAAAATCTCGGGATCACCCTGGCCCTGATCCCGACAAAACACCCCGGTGTAAATATCGGGCGAAGGCATTTCCCGGTGAATATCCCGTTTCAGAATGGCCCGAATAACGGAAAGGATGTGTTTATTCCCATGGATTGGGTCATCGGCGGGCAGGATCGCATCGGCCAGGGCTGGCGGATGCTGGTGGAATGCCTGTCAGATGGGCGCGGTATATCGTTACCGGCATTGAGCACAGGCGCGGGCAAGTTTGCCAGCCGCACGACAGGGGCCTATGCCCGCATCCGCAAACAGTTCAATGTCTCCATCGGTGAATTTGAAGGAGTGCAGGAGTTTTTGGCGCGGATTGGCGGTTTGACCTACCTGATGGAATCCGCGCGTATCTTGACCCTTGGGTCCCTGGACCAGGGTGAGAAACCTTCCGTTATTACAGCTATCATCAAGTTTCACATGACCGAAAACATGCGCCAGGTGGTCAATGATGCTATGGATATCCACGGCGGTAAGGGTGTCATGCTTGGGCCGCGAAATTATCTGGCACGCAGTTACCAGTCCATACCCGTCGGTATCACTGTTGAAGGGGCGAATATTCTCACCCGCAGCATGATTATTTTCGGCCAGGGAGCCATACGCTGCCACCCTTATGTATTAACCGAGATGCAGGCGGCGGCGAATACGGATCCAAAAGAAGGATTAAAACAATTTGATAAGGCCATCTTTGGTCATATCGGTTTTACCATCAGTAATGTCGTACGCACCTTCCTGCTCGGCTTAAGCAATGCATATCTATGCCTGGCGCCGCACACTGTTGACACTGCGAAGTATTACCGGCAACTGACACGGATGAGTGCGGCCTTTGCCATGCTCGCTGATTTTGCCATGCTGATTTTGGGTGGCGCCCTGAAACGCAGGGAAAGACTGTCTGCCAGACTGGGTGATGTACTCAGTCACCTGTATCTCATCTCCGCAGTACTTAAACATCATCAGGATCAGGGACGGCCGGAGGATGACAAGGTGCTGGTGGAATGGAACGCGCAACGCAGTTTCTATCTCATTCAGGAGGCAATCTATGATTTTCTCGACAATTTTCCTGTCCAGTCTCTTGCTTTTGCACTGCGGTTTCTGATCTTTCCGTTTGGGCGCTCCTATTCAAAACCGGATGATGTACTGGAAAGCAGGATAGCAAAACTTTTATTGTCGCCAGGCAATGCCAGGGACCGATTGACTACGGGTATCTACCTGCCAAATGAATCCGATGAAGTGGTCTATATGCTGGAAGATGCATTGATAAAAACCATCGCAGCTGAGTCATTGCAAACCAGACTGATCAAGGCAATCCGTAGCGGGCAACTGAAGAGTCTAATAATTGTTGAAGCAGTGAACGAGGCATCAACTACAGGAATGATTACAGATCAGGAGGCAAAGACCTTGCGTGCAGCAATCGATGCCAGCAGAGAAGTGATTGCGGTAGATGATTTTGCGAAAGAAGAATTTCAACCGGCGATTGCCCCAGGTCATGCAAACTGATCAAAAACAATTTACAGTTGTCAAAGAGTTATGCAGGATGATGTAAACCTGCAAATAAGGTAATAAAGAATATACAATATTATGTCTGAGACAAGAGCAACAAAAACAGGACGTACTGTCTATATCGTAGATGGCAGCCGTGCCCCGTGCCTCAAGACCCGTGGGATTCCCGGACCGTTTTCTGCCTCTGATCTTGCCGTCAATTCAGCCCGGCCTTTACTTGCACGCCAACCTTTTGAAGCCGGTAATATTGATCAAGTAATACTGGGTTGCATCATGCCGGGTCCTGATGAAGCCAATATTGCCCGTGTTGTGGCATTACGGTTGGGATGCGGCAAGTATGTGCCGGCATGGACGGTGCAGCGCAATTGCGGATCAGGCATGCAGGCGATAGACAGCGCCGCGCGTGATATCGCCAGTGGACATGCAGATCTAGTACTTGCCGGGGGAGCAGAATCCATGAGTCATGCACCACTCCTGTTCAGCACGGCCATGGTTACGTGGTTAGGTCAATTTTCCATGGCGCGTGATGTCGGTGCCAAGCTCAAGGCCGCTATACAGTTCCGGCCGGGTTTGCTGAAACCGGTGATTGCTTTGCTTCGGGGTCTTACTGATCCGGTCGTTGGATTATCAATGGGACAGACCGCAGAGGTACTTGCACATCGTTTTGGGGTTACGCGTGAAATGATGGATAGTTATTCCGTCCGCAGTCATCAACGTCTGGCGGCGGCTTTTACCGCAGGACGGCTGTCCGAGATCGAGGTGATCTATGACTGGCAGGGAAAATTTTACGATCAGGATGACGGTGTCCGGCCGGACAGTTCGGTGGAAAAACTGGCCAAGTTAAAACCGGTATTTGACAAGGAATTTGGACTTGTTACCGCAGGCAACAGCGCACAAGTGACAGATAGTGCGGCGTGGGTCATTCTGGCGAGTGAGCCGGCAGTCAAAAAATATCAATTACCCGTAATGGCACGAATTGTTGACAGTGAATGGGCCGGTCTCGAACCACAACAGATGGGCCTCGGTCCTGTGCATGCAATGACGCCGCTTATGAAACGCCAGAAGCTGGAAATTTCAGATATCGACTACTTTGAGATTAACGAGGCATTTGCAGCGCAGGTCCTCGCCTGTCTTGTCGCATGGCAGGATAAGGAGTATTGCCGGACTGAATTGCACATGCGTACAGCGATGGGTGAAATCAATCAGGATCGGCTCAATGTAGACGGGGGTGGAATCAGTCTGGGACATCCCGTCGGCGTCAGTGGTGCGAGAATCGTCTTACATCTGTGCCATGTATTGCAACACAATGGTGCGAACAGGGGGATTGCATCACTTTGCATTGGTGGCGGTCAGGGTGGCGCAATGTTGATTGAGCGGGACGCTGCCTGAAACAGTTGTTTTTGATCAGTTACACAACAGTAATTTTGATGGTGTGTAACTGATGAACGGAGTGAACAATGGCGAAACAAAAATATCAACACTGGCGCCTGGAGAATGATCAACAAGGGATTGCATGGCTGCATTTTGATAAACACGACAGCAGTACTAATGTCCTTTCAAGCGAAGTGTTTGAGGAATTTGATATCATCCTCTCACATCTTCCAGACACAAATCCCAAAGGACTAATTATCCTTTCGGACAAGCAGAATGGATTTATTGCCGGCGCCAACGTTAACGAATTCACTGCCATTGAAACAAAAGAACAGGCCCTGGCATTAATTCAGTTCGGACAGTCAATCTTTGATAAACTGGAGGCGTTGCCCTTCCCCACCCTGAGCCAGATCCATGGATTCTGCCTCGGTGGAGGTCTTGAACTTGCACTGGCTTGCCGGTATCGCATAGCCCTGGATGATCCAAAGACACGTATTGGCCTGCCGGAAGTATTGCTCGGTTTTCATCCTGGATGGGGTGGTACGATGCGGCTGGTGCGTTTGATCGGTGCACCTGCGGCTATGGATCTGATGCTGAGCGGACGCACAGTTGATGCACGCACCGCCAAGAAGCTCGGTATTGTTGATCGTATTGTACCGCAGAGACATCTGAATAACGCATCAAGAATATTGATTGGTAAGCACCCGAAAAAACATAAACCCGGCAAACTGATAATGCTTGCCAATCACAGGTTCGCCCGACCACAACTGGCCAAATATCTGCGCAGTCAGGTGAATCAACATGCCAGACGTGATCATTATCCCGCCCCTTATGCGTTGATTAACCTATGGGAAAAATACAGTGGTGATGAAAGAGAGATGTTACGGGCGGAAGCCAATTCAGTCGCAGAACTTGTTACAACACCGGCGGCGAAAAATCTGGTCAGGGTATTTTTATTGCAGGAACGGCTCAAATCTCTGGGCCATGCAAGTGAATTTGAACCGCGGCATGTACATGTCATCGGCGCAGGAGTTATGGGGGGTGACATCGCTGCCTGGTGTGCGTTAAGAGGATTAAGCGTCACATTACAGGATCGGGAACCAAAATATATTGCCCCGGCGCTGAAACGCGCCGGTTCCTTGTATAAGAAGAAACTCAAAGATCCACGCCTGATTCAGGCGGCACAGGATCGGTTGATCCCCGATCACAAGGGACTGGGAGTAGAAAAGGCAGATGTCATTATTGAGGCCATCATCGAGAATCTTGATGCCAAGCAATCGCTTTATAATCAGATAGAGCCAAAACTCAAGGACAATGCTGTGCTTGCCACCAATACGTCCAGTATTCCATTGGATGCGTTATCAAAATCACTGGCCCGGCCTGGCCGCCTGGTGGGGATCCATTTTTTCAATCCTGTGGCCAAGATGCAGTTGATCGAAATCGTTCAGGGAGAGAAAACAGACAAGGTTATACTGGATCAGGCAGCAGCATTCTGCCGTACAATCGATCGCCTGCCATTGCCGGTGAAAAGTTCACCGGGTTTTCTGGTCAACCGTATCCTGATGCCTTATCTCATGGAGGCAGTACTACTTCTCGAAGAAGGCGTGTCAGCGCAAGAAATTGATCGCGCTGCAACAACCTTTGGAATGCCGATGGGGCCAATTGAACTTGCAGACACCGTGGGTCTGGATATCTGCCTGTCAGTTGCAAAAATCCTGGCTGAAGCTCTGGACATGACCATACCGGATCAACTGCGCAAGATGGTTGCAGCAGGTCATCTTGGACGCAAGAGTGGGCGAGGTTTTTATGAATACCATAATGGGAAACCACGTTATAACAGGAAAAATGCCACCAGTCTTACCGCTGCTGATGTTACCGATCGTCTCATCCTGCAAATGATTAATGAAGCGATGGCCTGCCTGCGAGAAGGTGTCGTTGCAGATACTGACCTCCTTGATGCAGGTATGATCTTTGCAACGGGCTTTGCACCATTTCGCGGTGGACCGATGCACTATATGGAACAACGCGGCAGGCAGGAAGTTAAGGATCAGTTGCTCAAATTAAAAGAAAAACATGGTGATCGTTTTTCACCGGATGCCGGCTGGAACTAATCATTTCATCATCCTGTGCCAGTGGTATTTTCATGTCACAGTGAATGCAAATTTGAGAGTGTTTTGAAAAGTGCCAGGGCATAATCTTCAATTGAATGGTTCCGTCCCGGAAGTGGTATTGCCAGCGGATACTATCTCTGTTGAAGAGGCACGTACACTGGCAGGGCTTTTTCGCGAACGTGTCAGGCGCTCGCCTCATCAGATCGCTTATAAATATTTTGATCCGGTTAACAGTGTCTGGAAGGAGACTACCTGGCTGGTAATGGCCCATGAAGTAAGCCGTTGGCAAATGGCAATGGAAAAGGAGTTATTGGCAAAAGGCGACCGGGTCGCAGTTATGGTGCCTAATAGTCGTGAGTGGGTCATGCTGGATCAGGCGGCACTAGGGCTAGGCCTGGTTGTTGTACCACTTTATGTCGAAGATCGTGCCGATAATGTTGAATATATTCTGCGTGATGCAGGGGTAAAACTCCTCGTCATCGGCGGACTGGAATTCTGGGGAATAAAAAGCAGAGCCCAGGATTTTGTCACAGTAACTCGTATTGTTTGTATAAAGGATATCGGTGAAGTTTCTGATCCCCGTGTGATTAATCTTGAATCGTGGTTGCCGGAAGCAGGAGGAGAACTCCGTAAAAAAGACAGCCAGCCAGAAGAACTTGCGACGATTGTTTATACCTCTGGTACAACGGGACGGCCGAAGGGTGTAATGCTCAGCCATAAAAATATCCTGAGTAATGCCTGCAACGGATTACGTTCCGTGCTTGTGACTAACAAGGAAATATTCCTTTCCTTTCTTCCCTTGTCACACATGCTGGAACGTACGGTAGGTTACTATCTGCCCATGATGACGGGTGCAACAGTGGCCTATGCGCGCGGTATTGCCGAGCTCTCGCATGATCTAAAAATAATCAGGCCTACCGGGATCATCTGTGTCCCGAGGATCTTTGAGAGGGCCTATTCTTCCATCAGGCATCAACTGGAGGAAAAACAGAAAAAATATCTCATCAGATTGTTTGATCTGACAGTTGATGTCGGCTGGTCCCGGTATGAATATCTGCAAGGGCGCGGAAAAAAGCGCACAGCATTTTTATTATGGCCGCTGTTAAAACGATTGGTGGCGGACAAGATAACCAGCCGTTTTGGTGGAAGATTAAAGATCGTGATCAGTGGCGGGGCGGCATTGGCCCCGAAAATAGCCAAGGCCTTTATCGGTCTTGGCATACCGATCCTGCAGGGCTATGGATTGACTGAGGCAAGCCCGGTCGTCAGCGTCAATCGCGTGGATAACAATATCCCGGAGAGTATCGGACCGCCGTTACCCGGGGTTGAAGTAAAAATTGGAGAAAACGATGAACTGCTGGTCAAGGCAGATTCAGTCATGCTCGGGTACTGGAATTATCCGGATAGTACGCGGGAGGTGATTGATGCAGATGGATGGTTGCATACAGGAGACAAAGCGCGTATTGACGGGCAACACATCTATATCACCGGCCGTCTGAAAGATATCATCGTCATGGCTACCGGGGAAAAGATCCCGCCGGGAGATATGGAGCAGGAAATTAAAACGGATCCTTTATTCGAACACGTTATGGTGATTGGTGAAGCGCGCCCCTATTTAACGGCGCTTGCGGTATTAAATAAAGAAAAGTGGAACAAACTTGTGATCAAAAATAAGATGACAGTAAATTCGCTGGCAGACAGGTATGTCGAGGAATTATTGCTGGAGAGAATTTCCTGGAGATTGAAAATATTTCCCGGTTATGCACGGATACGCCGTGTTATCTGCATCAGTGAACACTGGTCAATAGAAAATGATATGCTGACACCCACACTGAAGGTCAAGAGAAACAAAATACGCGAGAAATATGCACTTGAAATTGAACGCATGTATGAAGGGCATGGCACTTGAAAATCAAAAATAAAGTTCAATTACCAAATCAACAACCCGCTATCCGCGTTGCCGCAATGCCCAAAGACGCCAATGCCGGAGGAAGTATTTTCGGTGGCTGGATCATGTCGCAGGTTGATATTGCAGGCAGTATCGCTGCCGTAGAGCGTGCTAAAGGCAAGGTGGCCACCGTCGCAGTCAATTCATTCGAGTTTCATGAACCGGTCTTTATCGGTGATCTCATCAGTTGCTATGCCGATGTGATCAGGGTCGGACATACTTCAATAACCGTCAAGGTCGAGGTGTATGCCCAACGTAATCCGTCAAATCCACAGACAGTCAAAGTGACAGAGGCGGAACTCACGTTTGTCGCGCTGGATGAGAATCGCAGGCCGCGGCAAGTTCCGGCAGAAAATTGATTGCTCATGGAAAATATGAGATTTCTCCCTGTGGTCGAAATGACAGTTTTTTGTCATTCCGAACCCTGTCCCGAATGAAAATGAGGGAACTGGTGAGGAATCTTGGGGAATTAAAGAAAATGATCGTTAGTTGACGAGTTAATAATACCCATCATGTCCACATTGCTCGAAGTGGAAAATCTTAAAACCTGGTTTGGAGAAGGTGAGAATGCCATTCGCGCCGTCGATGGTATAGATTTCAAAATCAGTCAGGGCGAGACTTTTGTACTGCTCGGAGAATCCGGTTGCGGCAAGTCGATTACAGCGCTTTCCATCATGCGGCTCCTGCCACCCGCGGCAAAAATTAAAAGCGGTAGCGTGAAACTGAATGGCAAGAACCTGTTTGAACTTCCCGAATATGCCATGCGCGATGTGCGCGGAGGAAAGATCGCCATGATTTTCCAGGAACCCCAGACCTCACTGAATCCGGTGCTGACCGCCGGTCAGCAGATCGGCGAGACCCTGCAATGTCACAAGGGACTCAAGGGACGCGCACAACGTGACCGCACGATTGAGCTGTTGAATGCTGTAGGTATCCCCGAAGCGGAACGGCGCATTGATGAATATCCCCATCAATTCTCAGGCGGCATGAAACAACGCATCATGATCGCGATTGCACTCGCGGGTGAACCTGAACTTTTGATCGCGGATGAACCAACTACGGCGCTGGATGTGACTATTCAGGCGCAGATCCTGCAACTTCTGGAAAAATTGCAGCAGGAAACTGGCATGGCCATTTTATTCATTACCCACGACCTGGGTGTCACCTCCGGGATTGCTGATCATGTTGCCGTGATGTATGCGGGTAAAATCGTTGAAATCAACAGCAGGGATGCATTTTTCGCAGCACCACAACACGAATACTCCAGACATTTATTTTCTGCCTTGCCAAGCAGGGAAAAACGCAATCGTGAGATGGCGGAATCGGGCAAGGAAAACAAGCATCTCTCAGACAGCCCGTTACTCACAGTGAATGATCTCAAGGTGCATTATCCCATCCGCAAAGGGCTGTTTAAAAAAGTAGTCGGATATGTGCGTGCGGTTGATGGTGTGACCATCGAAATCCGCAAGGGCCAGACAGTGGCAATCGTCGGTGAATCCGGTTCGGGCAAGACCACGATGGGTAAGGGCATTTTACAATTGATTAGACCGACGGATGGCGGTGTATTGTTCGACGGCAGGGAATTGACGCAAATCACTGGAGAAGAACTGCGGCGTAAACGTTCAGATATTCAGATTGTGTTCCAGGATCCGTATTCTTCGATGAACCCCCGGATGATGATCGCGGACATTGTTGAAGAAGGAATGCTCGCACAGGGAATAGGAAAAAACAGGGGGGAACGGATGCAGCGGGTTGATAAACTACTCGAACAGGTGGGATTGAAACCAGAACATAAATACCGTTATCCGCATGAATTTTCCGGTGGGCAACGTCAGCGCATCTGTATCGCCCGGGCACTCGCAGTTGAACCAAAGCTTATTGTCTGTGATGAGCCCACCAGCGCACTGGATGTTTCTGTGCAATCCCAGATACTGGAGTTGTTAAAGGAATTGCAGGAACGGCTCGGCCTCGCCTATCTCTTTATCACTCACAATATCAGCGTAGTGGAATACATCGCCCATTATGTTGCTGTCATGTACGACGGCAAGATTGTAGAGCAGGGAAATGTTGATGAAGTGCTTTATCAACCGCGACATCCCTACACACAAAAATTATTGTCTGCCGTACCGCGTATAAAAACAGCAGGTAGAAGGTGAAAAGTGAAAAGCAGGAGGTAAACGATAGAACACTGTATCCTGACTTCTGACCCCTGACTCCTGTATTATTACTTATATGTTTAATGATTTATCACTAGTCGTCAAAGCTGTGGATTTTGCAGCGGCAAAACACCGCGGCCAGATCCGCAAGGATGCTGTAAATACGCCTTATATAAATCATCCCATCTCTCTCGCCAATCTGCTTGCAAACGAAGGGGATATCACAGATACGGACGTTATTGTGGCTGCATTGTTGCATGATACCCTTGAAGATACTGATGCTACAGTGGAAGAGATTAAAGACTTGTTCAGCGAGAAAATTAAAAATATAGTCATCGAGGTCACGGATGATAAATCGCTGCCCAGCCCTGAACGCAAACGCCTGCAAATTGAAACTGCTACCAAACTCAGTCATGCAGCAAGACTGGTCAAACTGGCAGACAAGATATGTAATCTTCGCGACATTGTCACAAACCCGCCCGTTAAATGGAGTCTTGAGAGAAAACGCGAATATTTTGACTGGGCAAAGGATGTGATTGATCAGTTACGCGGGACGGATGAAAAACTGGAAGCGTTGTTTGATGAGATTTATCAACAGAAGCCGTGACGCGTAGTGTGCCGTAAAGGAGCTTGAGTTAAACTAATTAGAAGAAAACAGAAATTTGTATCCATGGCATTCAGAACACAGGAACATCCCATGAACAGAAAGTTAAACAATGTTATAAGAGGAATATTGGGCATTACTATTGCGGCAATGTACATGAACAACCTGACGGCTCATCCTGTTGGAGAGGATGATCATCCTGATCCAGAGCATGCTGTCATGCTTGCGGAGATTAAGCTCGGCACCAATGGTGATACAGGTGTGATCAGAGAACTCACCGGCCCAACTGAAACCAGGGGTGTTACCTCTATCGAATCATTGGGAATCATTGAATTGGGCGGAGAGTTCCCTGCTATGGAGGGGAGACAGATGCGTGCACGTATTTTCACCATCGAGCCGGGTGGCATAATCGGTTTACATACCCATAGTCAACGTCCCGGCTATGCTTACATCATCAGCGGGAAGATTATCGAACACCGCAATGATACCGCTGAACCGGTTACCCATTCAGCCGGAAATATTGCGATGGAAAAAACCGGTATATCGCACTGGTGGGAAAATGCCTTCGACGAGCCGGTCAAGGCACTTGTGGTGGATATCTTTACACCCGAATAATCAATAGAGTTAAACCCAAATGATTTCTTGAGGAGGAAGCTGGTGACGACAGCACTGATTCTGTCAGGCGGCGGCGCGCGCGCAGCCTATCAGGTAGGTGTCCTGCGTGGTGTTGCGGAAATTATCGGTAGGGAACGGCAGCCGTATGACATTATTTGCGGTACCTCGGCTGGCGCCATTAATGCGGCCTATATGGCAGCCTATGCGCATTGTCCGGGAGAAGGGATCGACCGTCTTTACAAAGGATGGCGCGCGCTTTCGGCCAGGGATGTTTATGACACAACCTGGTTCGGCGTATTGCACTCCCTGAGCAGTATCGCATTGGGTGTCATTCGTGGTACGAGCACCAACATGCCATCCGCGGTTCTCGATAATGCACCTTTGCGCAGACTGCTTGCTGAGTGGCTGGATTTCGCTGCCATCAGAAACAACATCGCAAATAAGTTCTTACGCGATCTTTGCATTACCGCGATGAATTACAGCACCGGGGAATCCGTGGCTTTCCATGAGGGTGTTGATCCAATTGTCTGGCGTCGCGTACACCGGATCGGCCAGCCAGCAACGCTTTCTATCGATCACATCATCGCCTCTTCCGCCATCCCGATCCTGTTCCCTCCCCAGACCATTGACGGACACTATTTCGGGGACGGGGCACTGCGGCAATTGAACCCGCTCAGCCCGGCATTGCATCTTGGAGCAACGCGCTTGCTAATCGTTGGCGTCAGCGCGAACTTGCGTGACAGCGATGTGCTGATCCCGGAAGAGCAGCCCTCCATCGCCCAGATGGCCGGACATCTGCTCAACCGTGAGTTTATCGACAACCTTGAGGCGGACATTGAGCACGCGGAAAAGATCAATGAACTGATCGCAGAATTATTGCGTAGTGATGTTGTAGAAAAAAACGCAAGGATTGTGGATATCCTTGTCATTACACCGTCAATATCCTTTGACGATGTGGCCACCCGCTACATTCACCGGCAGCCGGCCAGCATACGGTTCCTGTTCCGCATCATCGGGGCGCGGGGCAAGGGTGCGGGGGCAAGCTTTGCGAGCTACCTGATGTTTGACGGCGGATTCTGCAATGACTTGATTGATGCGGGTTATCGCGATGCCCTCAACAGTGCAAAGGACATCCGGGCTTTTTTCCCGGGAGATCATTAATTGATAGCAGGCAGCCGCTCTCAGCGTCGTGCTTCTCGCGGCACTAATACATCCATGTATGTCGTCCCTGCTCAGCTGAGCCAAAAATTTATCCGACCTCCATGGATGGAGGAAATGCAAAAGGATTGTAGGGAACAATCCTTGCCTGTAATTTTTACGCTACCGCTGCCTCACATTCCGGCAAGGCATACGGAGGGATATAGAAAACTAATAGTATAATCAGTAGCCTATATCGTCACCGATAAGATTGATATACGTAACGAGGGTTCCGCATTTGAGATAATCTGGTAATTGAAAAGTTTAAGACACGTTATGCTACTCGCTCATGATTTTTAATATCGAAATACATCAGAATGAAATTCCACAGGTATTTGAAAGATTTGTGGCAATTACAGGAGTTGAACCATGGCGCCACAGGTTTGAAGAAATTGCGCGATGGCTAAAAAACAATCCACTACTCCGGGATTATGTTGAAGATCGACATGGGTTGGAGATGGAACTCGCCCAATTGATTATAGAAATAGAGTCCAATCAAGGTCAGTTTCCAATAAGCATCAGTTCACCCTATCGATACAAGCTATTCGCATTCATGGCCGCAGTTACTAGTATTAACAAGAAACTAAGCAATTGCGGTAAGCGTCGACTCAAAGGCATGCTTACCGATGGGCTTAAGCAATCCACAGGCCTATTGCCCTTAGAAGTTGAAATTATGACCGCAGTACATTTGTGTGCACAGGGATTCGAAGTAGATTTTCAAGATATGGAGGGGATAGGCCGTGCAGACTTTCTTGCTAGACGTAATGACACGGTTCTGGAGATTGAATGCTGTCTCGTAAGCGGTGATATCGGGCGAGCTGTCCATCGAAGAGAAGCTGCGCAATTGGGATATCATGTGCTTCAACAACTCGATCAACCCATTAAATCTATTACAGAAGGATTGCTTGTTCTCCTTCAAATTAAAAGAAGGTTGGGATCTAAAACAAATATGCAACAACAGATTGCGAGCGATATTATCAATGGGATAGTCTCAGGAACACCTAGATATGAATCTGAATTGTGTACAGTATCAGTTCGAACATTTAAGGTTCAGGACAGTCCTTTTAGAAAGATACGAAAAGAAGGCTACAATAAACGTGATATTAGTGATTTTGTAGCGCAACTCATTGGTCAGCGCAATTCGGAAATTTTATTTCACTTCACACCTGGAAAACGAGTGTTTGCTTTGGTCATTGAAGGTCAGCGGTCAGATAAAGTACTTAAGGGTATCGACCGGCAGATCAGTGGTAAGGGGAAATCCCAATTCTCTAAAAAGTACCCGGGTGTTTTAATTGCAAGACTTCATGATTTAACAGGTGAGCAATTACTCAATCTTGCCGATACGGAAGGATCAATTTTTTCGAGAGGGAACGGGTTACAATGGGTAGCAACTGAATTTTTCAAGGAAAAAAGCCGAAACCATATGATGAGTCTTGTATTTTTGGCAAATAGCCGGCTTCAGAGAACTTCGAGCAGAGTTGACGAAATAGAAACCATGGTTACAAGTGGGATTGGTCCAGCGTATATATTTCATAGCAAGACTCATCTTGCAGCCAAAGATCCCAACTTTCGAATCTTTCAGTCATGGTGCCCCTGATCATAAATATCGAATAGCGCATTGTCAGATGGCGTGTATGGTCTGCACAATCTGTGTAAATCGAGGATCAGAATAGAATTAAATAAAATTTATTGTGTTCTAATGTATCCTTGTGCCTTACCATCTTCGACGGACATGCAGAGTCGATAACTTGAAAACTTTCTTCCGTTATTTTTACTCAATGTTTCTTGATAATTATCGAATACCCGTTTCGCAGCTTCACACAGACTCTTATTTTTCTCATATGAGAAATCTAAAAAATAAGCAGAGAATGTTATATCTTTGACGTCGAGCCAGATTTCCACAATTAACCAACTGTCTTTGTTTAACTCTGGCATGGGGAGGTTAACCGGTACTGGATTCTCTGAAAATCCTGCAAGCGGTATCGCCAGAAGGATCGTTGTGAAAAACACTTTCAAATATGTCATGGGTTTGACTCCCGCAGTGGCTGTATAACTAGTGCTTATGATTAAGGTAAAACGATAATTATTATAGTATGAGGGATTGAAGATAACATGGTGAAAAGCTCCTTTTTCAATGGCATGATTTGTTTAAGAAGTATAGAACTCCAATATCAGCGCTGTCGAAGTTAATGGTGTCCCTGATGCGATTATCCATGCAGTGCACGTAATGCGCCTTCCGGATCGGTTTCTACGATCTTCAATAAAACCCGCGCGGGGCCAGTCGGGCTACGGCGCCCCTGTTCCCGCTCGCCGCTCTCAGCATCCATGCTTTCCGCGGCACTAACACATCCATGTGAGTCGTCCAGTGTTCGCTTGCTCACACCGATTAATTGCGCAAAGTCGGTTTGCGACAAGCCAGTCTGCTTACGGATATTTTTTACCTTCGGTTCCTTGAATATGAATTTGCGCGAAGGACGCTTTTTCCCTTTCAGGATTTTGTCCATCTCTCTTACGCTTTCAAGCATTTCATTAAACATCTTTTTTTCCATACGGAAGGTCTTGAAACTGCTTTCGACTGAGCTCACAATCGCGGAGGATCTTTGCGAATAGTCCGCAGATTTAAGGGGTCAAAGCCCTTTAAAATCAAAATCCAGGTGACCGGGATCAGGTTTTTTTCAGTTGAACTCCGGGGATTTCCCGGAGTATCCGTGCACCATGCATTACTGTTAATACATCAATACACTCCGGCAACACATGATAAATGATTCGATATGGCGCTTCGATAATTTCTCGTATATCTTCCCGCTCTGTTTCAGGTACCATTCTCCCGGATTGGGGAAACGCGATGATTTGATCTTCCCGGCTGGTGAGCCGATCAATCATTCGTAAGGCATTCTCGTGGGAATCTTCAGCGATGTAATCGTGGATAGCGCGCAAATCGGCAATGGAATGCGGCGTCCAGCGCAACTTCATTCAGTCAGGCCAAACTTAGCTCGTACGGTCTCGGTATCAACAGTATTGCCCGCTTCGCTCTCACGTAAACCCATTTCAATTGACCGGCGTACGGCCATTCGGTACAGAACATCATCCCAGGTCGTATTATCCGGTAATTGGTCAATCAGCTGATGGGCAGCTTGTTTAATGTCTTGGGCTGGGGTACTCATAATGCTAAGCATATCAGATTTCATACGGGTCTCAAATATTAGGGTCAATAAACAGCATGGGTTAATTTAAAGTGTCGAAGCCCTTTTAGCACATTTGTCATGCATCATTCGTGGAATGTAGTGCAATTCGATTGCCTTCGCTGTCGAGGTTAATGGCGTCCCTGATGTGTTTATCCATGCAGTGCGCGTAATGCGCCTTCCGGATCGGTTTCTACGATCTTCAATAAAACCCGCGCGGGGCCAGTCGGGCT
>JACQHV010000260.1 GCA_016198885.1 Gammaproteobacteria bacterium | reverse complement strand
GGCGAAGGTGTACCAAAGGATAGAAAACAGGCAGGGTATTGGATCCAAAAGGCTGCTGATCAAGGCGACGAGGAAGCAATAAAATTTATCTCCGAGAGTAAGCAGTAAATTTCAGTCCTGTTCAAGGGTAAGAGAACTTAAATTTCAAGTTCTTTTACCCCTTAAGTTGCGGAAGGCGGTCAGCTTGAGCGTTGGGTTATGCATTGCCAGCAAGCTCAGCGACCAAGCTGGTGGTTTCGCCACCTGCCTGCAGTGTTTTCCAAATTTCAAGCAGCTTATGCTTATGAGACGCAACCCATTTTGTAACTTCTTTATCATACTTACGATCAAGCGTACCTTCGAGTCTGGCCGGCGGTTCAATGGAAAAACTCGCCACATGATGCTGCCTCCCATAGTCGATATGAATGTGAGGCATGGCATGACCCTGCTCCTGGTACATTTTGACCTTTATATCTTTGGATTTTAGAAGGAGAAGCTCAAGCAATTTGCTTCCAGAGCGGGTACTAGATTCGGTGACCAGATCAACTTGCGCAAGCTGACGCTGCAACTCTTTTATCTCAGACTCAAGGTTCATAGCTGTGTACATGATGCAGAAAACGGAAAATAGGTGACAGATTTATTTTCTAACATGAACTGGTTGAAGTAAAAATAAATCTGTCACCTTTTCTGGTATTAAATAGTTAAGCATTTTGAATGCGGGCCCAAAGTCACACCCAAAGGGCAATGCCTCACGTGCTACTACCCAAATCGTAAACTGCACTTCACGACCCACATTTCACGGTATTTCAAGTGCTTGCTTTGTTGCTTCTTTATATAAATAGACCATGTATAATTAAACCATGGGCTGTAAGATGGTCACGTTGTTGATATGTAACCCTATGAAATCATTTAAATATTTTGAGGGTCTACGCTGAAAATGCTGGAAAATTATTTTCCTGTCCTTGTTTTTATCCTTGTCGGTCTCGCAATTGGTGTTGTCATGCTCGCTTTAGGTCTGGTTCTTGGCCGTATTATGGGTCATGCACGAGCAGATAGTGAAAAGCAATCACCTTATGAATGTGGCTTCGAAGCTTTTGAGGACGCGCGTATGAAATTCGATGTGCGTTATTACCTCGTTGCCATATTGTTTATTATTTTTGACCTTGAAATTGCATTTCTCTTTCCTTGGGCAGTGGCGCTGGAAAAGATAGGCATGGCTGGTTTCTGGGCCATGATGATCTTTCTTGCTGTCCTGGTCGTGGGATTTATTTATGAATGGCGCAAAGGTGCACTGGAATGGGAATAGAAAAAGTACACGAACAGGGCATAGTCACTACCACAGTGGATAACCTGGTGAACTGGGCCCGTACCGGCTCTATGTGGCCGATGACCTTCGGGCTCGCATGTTGCGCAGTTGAAATGATGCATGCAGGCGCATCCCGTTATGATCTTGATCGTTTCGGTGTGGTCTTCAGACCCAGCCCACGGCAATCAGATGTCATGATCGTTGCCGGGACACTTGTTAACAAAATGGCGCCGGCATTACGCAAGGTTTATGACCAGATGTCAGAACCGCGTTGGGTTATCTCCATGGGTTCATGCGCCAATGGTGGCGGTTATTATCACTATTCCTATTCGGTTGTGCGCGGCTGTGACCGAATTGTTCCCGTCGATATCTATGTTCCCGGTTGTCCGCCAACTGCCGAGGCACTCTTGTTTGGTATTATTCAACTGCAAAACAAGATCAAACGCACCAATACGATAGCTCGCTGAATAATTCACTCATTAATATATGACAGATTCTGTCCAGACATTTGCAACGCGACTCAGTCAGCGTTTTGGGGGAGTGTTGACGGATTGTCATGTGGCTTATGGACAGGTCACTGCGGAATTACCTCCCGAGCGCCTGCTCGAGGTATGCCAGGCATTGCGCGATGAAGAAGAATTTTCCTTTGAACAGCTTTCAGATGTATGTGGTGTTGATTATATAGACTATGGCCGGGCGGACTGGGAAACAGAAGGTACAACCAATACCGGTTTCAGCCGTGGGGTTAGCGAGGGTGTATTTCATAGTGATGCCGTCGTGGTTAAATCACGATTTGCCGCGGTGTATCATTTATTGTCTTTAAAACATAATAAACGCCTGCGCCTGCGCTGCAGAATTGAAACGGATCCACCTCAAATAGATTCAGTCATCAATATCTGGGCTTCCGCAAACTGGTTTGAGCGTGAGGCCTTCGATTTGTTTGGCATTTTGTTTACCGGGCATCCGGATCTGCGGAGGATACTCACGGATTATGGATTTATCGGCCATCCTTTCCGCAAGGATTTTCCACTCGAGGGCAATGTCGAGGTGCGTTATGACCCGGCTAAACAAAGAGTCGTGTATCAGCCGGTCACCATCAAAAATCGTGTATTGGTGCCCAAGGTGATCCGTGATGTAAAACGTGAAGCGTGAAATGAACTACGAGTCACTAGCCACTAGCCACTAGCAACGAGCAACGAACCAATGCCTGAAATAAGAAACATGACCATGAATTTCGGTCCGCAACACCCCGCTGCTCACGGGGTGTTACGTCTGGTATTGGAGATGGATGGTGAAGTCATTGAGCGGGCCGACCCGCATATCGGTCTGTTACACCGTGCCACGGAAAAACTGGCTGAAAGCAAACCTTATAATCAGAGTATTGGCTATATGGACCGGCTCGATTATGTGTCCATGATGTGCAATGAACATGCCTACGTGCGTGCGATTGAAATCCTGCTTGGTGTTACCCCGCCGATCCGTGCTCAATATATCCGCGTCATGTTTTCAGAGATCACCCGTATCCTGAATCATCTCATGTGGCTGGGCACACATGGTCTGGATATAGGCGCAATGACGGTATTTCTCTATTGTTTCCGTGAACGCGAAGACCTGTTGGACTGTTATGAAGCAGTGTCAGGGACGCGTATGCACGCAACATATTTCCGTCCCGGTGGTGTGTATCGTGATCTACCGGACAGCATGCCGCGGTATCTACCCTCCAGATGGCACAATGAAGAAGAGGTCAAACGCCTGAATGAAAATCGGCAGGGATCGTTACTTGATTTTATCGAGAATTTTACTGAAAGATTTCCAGTATGCGTGGATGAGTACGAGACACTGTTGACGGACAATCGCATCTGGAAGCAACGCACGGTAAATATCGGTGTTGTCTCGCCCGAGCGCGCCCTGCAGCTCGGATTTACCGGGCCCATGTTACGCGGCTCCGGCATTGCATGGGATTTGCGTAAAAAACAACCTTACGAAGTTTATGACAAACTCGATTTTGATATCCCTATTGGTACCAATGGCGATTGTTATGATCGTTATCTCGTGCGTGTTGAAGAGATGCGTCAGTCCAACCGGATAATCAAGCAATGTGTTGACTGGTTACGTAAAAATCCGGGTCCTGTAATCATTGATGATCATAAACTGGTGCCGCCAAGGCGTGAAGAAATGAAGGACGATATGGAATCATTAATCCATCATTTCAAATTGTTTACGGAAGGTTATTGTGTGCCCGAGGGAGAGGTTTATTCTGCGGTTGAACATCCCAAGGGTGAATTCGGGATTTATTTAATCTCCGACGGGGCGAACAAACCATACCGGGTAAAAATCCGTGCCGCAGGTTTTGTGCATCTCTCCGCCATTGATGAAATGGTAAAGGGACATATGCTGGCAGATGTGGTAGCGGTGATCGGAACTCAGGACATTGTTTTTGGAGAAATAGACAGGTGATTGGTGACTGGTGATTAGTGATTGGTGATTAGTTTGATGTTATTAATGAAATAATCAGTTACTAATCACAAATTACTGGTCACTAATTACGAATAATGAAAGCAGATATACGAAAGTTAGCATAATCGAAAATATGGATAATAAACTATCAGAGCACGCGAAAGAGGTGATCGATCAGTGGCTGAAGATATATCCTGCAGATCAGAAACGATCCGCAGTGCTTGCAGCCCTGCGTGAAGTGCAGCATGAAAACAACGGTTTTCTGACGACGGATCTTATGGATGCCGTTGCAGATTATCTGGGACTGCCGAAGATCGCAGTATATGAAGTTGCATCGTTTTATTCCATGTTTGAGATACAACCGGTGGGACGGCACAGTATTTCAGTCTGTACGAATATTTCGTGCATGCTCTGCGGCGCTGATGAAATCGTTGCGTACATTGAAAAGAAACTGGGGATTAAAACAGGCGAATCGACAAAAGATGGCCGGTATTACCTGAAACAGGAGGAGGAGTGTCTTGCCGCCTGTTGTGGTGGCCCGATGATGATGGTGGATCACAAATTCTACGAAAATCTGTCTCCCGAAAAGGTAGACGAGGTTCTTGATAAACTGGAGTAGCCGAATGGTACCGAATTTGAATGAAGTCTGTTATGCAACACTCCGGTTTGATGAACCCTGGACGCTTGATAATTATCGCAAGGTCGGCGGATATGAGGCCTGGACACGCATCATCAGGGAAAAGATCCCACCGGAGAAAATTATTGAAGAAGTCAAGGCATCAGGATTGCGTGGCCGCGGTGGAGCAGGTTTTCCAACGGGCCTTAAATGGAGTTTCATGCCACGCAAGGTGCCCGGACCCAAATATGTGGTATGCAATTCTGATGAAAGTGAACCCGGCACCTGCAAGGACAGGGATATTCTGCGTTTTAATCCACATTCACTGGTGGAGGGGCTCGCGATTGCCTGTTATGCAATGGAAACAAAGGTGGCCTATAACTACATACGCGGTGAGTTTATGGATGAGCCTTACCTGCGTTTTGAGCAGGCACTGAAAGAGACCTATGCAGAGAACTATCTCGGCAAAGGAATTATGGGCTCAGATATCGAAGTAGATATCTATACCACTCTGGGCGCAGGCGCCTATATCTGTGGTGAAGAAACAGCACTGCTTGAATCCCTGGAAGGCAAGAAAGGATTGCCAAGATTCAAACCACCCTTCCCGGCGACATTTGGTCTCTATGGCCGGCCAACCACGATCAACAATACTGAATCATTCGCCTCTGTCCCTTCCATTATCAGGAAAGGTGCGCAATGGTTTGCAGGAGTGGGTGTGCAGAACAGCGGTGGTACCAAATGTTTTTCCGTGAGCGGTCATGTCAATAAGCCGGGTAATTTTGAAGTGCCGATGGGGATACCCTTCGCCACATTACTCGAGATGGCGGGCGGTGTACGAAACGGCCGGCAACTGAAGGCGGTCATCCCGGGTGGCTCCTCCGTACCGGTTGTTCAAGGTCATGTGATGATGGAAACCAACATGGATTATGAATCCATCAAGAAGGCGGGTTCATTACTGGGTTCAGGGGCTGTGATCGTAATGGATGATACGACCTGCATGGTCAAGGTTCTGGAACGGATTTCCCGTTTTTATTATTCGGAATCCTGCGGGCAATGCACACCATGCCGTGAAGGCACCGGCTGGCTTTATCGCGTTGTCAGCCGGATAGAACATGGACAGGGAAGGCAGGAAGATCTGGATAAACTGGATGCGGTGGCGAGCAAGATTGAAGGCCATACTATTTGCGCATTAGGTGAAGCAGCGGCGTGGCCGGTCAGGAGTTTTATCAAACAGTTCAGAGAGGAGTTTCAATACCATATTGATTACAAATGTTGCATGGTCGGAAAACCCGAGAGTGCAGCAGCATAATTTGCGACTGGAACCTATCTCAAATTTAAATACCCTCCCCCTTGACGGGGGAGGGCGAGGGTGAGGGTGAAAAGTGAAGCATGTAAT
>JACQHV010000263.1 GCA_016198885.1 Gammaproteobacteria bacterium | reverse complement strand
TTGCCGTGACCGGCGCCGGCCACCGAGGCAGTCCGTAGCGCCACCGCGACTTCCCCGGCGTCCGGTCGACGTCATGGTTAGCCGATGGCCATGTTTTACGGCGGTACACTGGAGTTATTGTAGAGCGCCTCAAACGTGTTTTTTACGCGCGCAAATAGTTCGGGGTTAGTAGAAGCCCTGACCCGAATGCTCGGTCGGGATGCAGGGTCACCGAACGGCAAAAGCATTTCAATTCGCGCCCAACCCGCTGACGGTTTCTCTGGGTCGGAAATTATTATGCTGTTTGCGACGAACCCATCAAACCATTTTACCGAACCACCCACAGCTTTTACCGCTTCGGTCAGAGCGTAGATTCCAGGAGCGATATGTTCCACGGAAACTTTACCTACTTTCGCAACCTCGCTCAGCGCATGCGATTTAGGATGCGTCAAGACCATTCGAATTTTTCTGGGCCGCTTTAGAAGATCGCCCTCAGCAAACTTAACGCTACCAGTATGCCATGCGAACCACACTTCGTTAGATTCGCCAAGCTCGGATTCGAGGCTGAATGATGGTCGATGCTCAAAGACTTCAATAATTGAGTTGTTCGCGATACCCCACAGGTAACCTAGCGCAACTAGGGCAACAGCAGATAATAAATACGCGAATACGGTGCGACTAGGATCATCAAGTCCGAAGACTGTCGCTAAAGTGCCCAATATGCCTACTACGACGATTGTAATTGACAAAACTCTTTTGGTGCGTGATGTCATGTGGTTTATTCCGAGTATCGGCTAACTATATTTTAATGGACAGTTTGTCCAGTAAGAGCTTATAGCTGTTTGATGTAGACATATTGAAAACTCCCTTTATTTCATTTAGTTAGTGAGCAGGTTCAGTATAGACACTCTATATTCGGGGTGTCCACTTTGCTCATTTTAATATCAGGCAAAGAGATACTGGATAGTAAGAAAACTATACCCCTTTTGGATGATAATAGGCGTCTGCTTTTGGCCGTTATCGAATATTGCCTGTCAGATCAATTCTGAGCTATTACAATTTAAGCAGTATGACCAATAATTTCAGGAGAATAAATTTTTGCTTTTCAGTAGGTTACAACGAATTACATAGTGGTACTTGGTATATATTATGCGCACTACGCAGGACGGCGCAGGGACGGGAAACGCAGGCCATGAGCCAGATTATTACTCTTCTCGAGGATGGCTGGTCTGGCAAATTGCCGGGGCTCGGCTACCTGCAAACCGTGGCCGGACTTGACGATGAAGCTGCTGCAAGTGTGTGTGGAGTTGCGACCTGTACCTATCAACGCTGGCGGACTGACCGGCCAGCGCCGCTGTATGCCTTCCGGCTCTTGACCATCATGGCCGGGTACGTGCCCTGGGCTGGCTGGGAACGGTGGATTTACAATCGCTATGACCACACCCTGAATGCCCCGGACCTGAAAGACGGGTTTAACCCCTCCCAACTGGGGGAATTCCTGTTTTTACGACAGACCTACAAGGCACATGCCGCAACGGTTTCCCCAAAAAAGGAGCAAATATTTCCAACTTGTTCCATTAATAGACAAGCCCAAGGGCACGCACCCCTGCGGGGTGCGCGCAGCACTCCCCTGCGGCGGCGCAATATCGCCAGTTCTGCGACTGAAGAGCGACCCCTCTTCGGCCTGTCAGGCCGGCACGGGCAGCGACTGCGAAAAGACCTGCGGGTTAATCAGGAAAGGAACAGGTACCACGGTATATATTATGCGCAATTAATCTTGCCGGTAGTTTCTATGGATGCTTGATTTATGTTATTAACCAGGTATGGATTTAAATCACCTGATAAAAGCCGAATTTCCTCAGTCTGAAAATCTAATCTATCTTAATCATGCGGGAGTGTCGCCCTGGCCGCAACGTACAGCCAGGGCTGTAAATACATTTGCCAGGGAAAATATAACAACGGGGGCAAAAAATTACAGCGACTGGGTCAAACAAGAAACAATCTTACGCCAGCAGTTAAGAACTCTGATCAATATTCCTTCGATTGATGATATCGCACTATTGAAAAATACCTCGGAAGCACTCTCCATAGTCGCCTGCGGTCTTGACTGGCACACGGGTCAAAATGTGGTCAGTACTGATCAGGAATTCCCCTCCAACCGTATTGTCTGGCAGGCACAGCAACAGCATGGTGTAGATTTTCGGGAAGTCAACATCACCCAGACATCCGATCCTGAACAGGCACTTATTTCAGCCTGTGATCACAAGACTCGCGTAATGACAGTAAGCTCAGTCCAGTTTGGTTCAGGCTTCAAACTGGATTTGGAACGTCTGGGCAATTTTTGTAACAAAAAGGACATTCTTTTTTGTGTGGATGCCATTCAAAGCATTGGCGCACATCATTTCGATGTACAGGCAATCCATGCAGATTTTGCCATGGCGGACGGACATAAATGGATGCTCGGACCGGAAGGCATTGCTGTCTTCTATTGCAGTAATAAGCTGCGTGACAGGCTGATTTTACATGAATACGGCTGGCATATGGTTGAAGACAATACAAACTATGATGCCAAGGTATGGCGCACCGCTGAATCCGCCCGACGATTTGAATGTGGAAGTCCGAATATGCTCGGTATTCACGCCCTGTCTGCCAGCATTTCTCTTATTAATGAAGTCGGACTTGAAACCATAGAAAAAAATATTCTTAATATAACTACATACCTTATTGA
>JACQHV010000254.1 GCA_016198885.1 Gammaproteobacteria bacterium | reverse complement strand
GGATGCGGAGGGTTATACATGCGCATATGAAACCTCGTTTCTCAATGATAATCTTCGTAATCTACAATTTCCGCATCACCCTCAACAAATCGAAACGTGATGCGCCAGTTCGCCTGAACAGTGACCGCCCAGATTCCCTTTCGTTGGCCTTTGAGCTGATGAAGCCGTAATGAGGGTATATCCATATCCTTGACTGAACGAGCCTGATTCAATTGGGCCAGGATCAAACGGATTTTCCCGGTATGTTTTGCTTGTATCCCGGATGTATTTCCCGTATTGAAAAAATTCTTTAATCCTTTGTGAGAAAACGACTTAATCATTACCCAAAGTCTTGCGTTACCATCCAGGTAACACTATGTTACCATGCTGGTAACGAACGTCAAGCTAACGAATTCACTTTGTGTTACCCGCCCGTCCAAAAACAAAAATCCTATTCTCGCGATACCGTCTCAATCCGCCGCCGGGTGACCAGGCACTGCCCGGCCATGTCTTTCAAAAAGCCCAGGGCTCAAATCGACGTATTGCTATTCGTACCAGTCAGCATCTATCTACGGCCCCGTAAATTCCCGTGCAATACCACCTGGTCCGGTATTTGGTCTATGATTAGCGTATGCAGAAAATGCAGAAAGGTACCTGGATACACCACGCCTGCCGGGCGTTTTCAGTTGCCTTGTTCCTGTTTATCGCCGGTTCCGGCAATGCCGTAGCGTACGGCGGTTATCAACTGGGCTACGGTTACCACGATTATGGTTATCACGGCCATTATGGTTTTAGTGCACATTACAGCAGCCACGGAGATATCGGGACTGCGGGGTATGTCATCCTTGGCTTGTTTGGCGCTGTATTGCTTTCGCACATCCTGAGCAGTGACGATTACCGGTATCGGGGGGTGTATCACCGTTCCCCTGCGTATCAGCCGGCCTATCAGAGAATTGCAAAGCCCGTTACATATATACCGTACAGGGGGCCTGACTATTCTTACGGGAGCCATGAAGGATGGGATGCATTAACAGAAAGGAATATCAGTAAAGCGATTGATATCTTTGCGGTCCAGTCACAGCAGGACTTGTATTCCGGCATCCCCAGGGTCGGTTTTGCCATCGCTGCTGCGGCAAACGGTGAACTGGACAGGGGGATCAGTGCGATGCGCAAGGCCGTCAGTATGGATCCTGCGGCTATGAACTACATTCAGCTGAATAAAGAACTTGATGAAATGATTTATTTCATGAATGAAGATTACAAGCTTGCCCTGCAAGACAATGAGAGCCAGTTTGATTTGTCATTCATGGTCGCTGCGCTTTCCTATTTGCAACGCGATTATGCAACGGCGAATGATGCACTCGCGGAAAGCGATCGGAGCCAAAGCGCCGATAACCTGCGAAAACTGTTAATAAAGTAAAACAAATTACAAAATCAAGATGGTCGGAGTGCTTGAAATTTTTAGAGCACTACAATGGCATCGTAGCGTTACTAATATCGAACTGGTGAAGAGGGTTCAGAGTCACTGATAACGTATCAACCGCAGAGTCTTCTGTCTCAGCTTTTAACAGAATGAGTTTTAATTAACAACCCTGCTTATAAATCTTGTGTTTGCTTTGCCCGCACCCGAGTGATGGCCCGGCCGGTGGTGTTCATGCCATTTATGGTTACCACCAAAGAAACCTGGATAAGGATAATACGCCGGGTAGGAATAAGAATATGATGGCATGTAGTATGACGGAGAACTGATGCTGTCGTATAACCGGTAGGAGTTCTTTTCCTGGGCGAGCCGTTTTGCTTCGAGTTGTAATTGTTTCCTTGCGATCCGCTCTTCTTCCACTTGTTTGCGCCATTCGGCCAACCGTTTCAGCTGATTGATTATGGAATACTCGTCCGGATCGGTATCACGCATGGCATAATCGACGAACTCGATTTCTTTTATTTCAGTGGACGTGCTGTCTTCCGGGGGTGTATCGCTGAAATGTACCACGCCCTCCCCGTCCGTCCACTGGTAGACTTTTGCCGCCATGGCATCCTGACCGGAAAGCACGAGAACCGCAAGCAATAACTGGGGAATTTGCCTGAAACGGATATTCATCATCCTCACATTCATGAGCAGATTATCTATGAACAGTATAGACAATTAATCCGTCAATAATTCCTGTCAATCAGGGGTAATGGCATGGTTTGTCATTCATGGTCGCTGCGCTTTCCTTTCTGCAGCAGGATTATGTAAGGGCGAATGATGTACTCGCGGAAAGTGACCGGAGTGAAAGCGCCAATAACCTGCGAAAACTGCTAATAGAATAAAACAAATCAGGATATAAAAAGTAAAAGTCTAGGGTCAAATCTACGTACTGCTATTCGTACCAGTCAGTATCAATCTTTATCTTTAATCAAAAACCCAACCTGTTATTCTCATCCCTATTCACCTGATTCCGTTTGAACAAAGTGCCGGATCACTCTCTAATCTATTATTTAAACGCCTGACGAATATAGGAGAGAACGGCTTCCAAGTCAGCATCTGTTAAATTGGGATTACCTCCCTTTGGTGGCATGGCCATTGGTGAGCCCGGACTCTGAAATCCATTTTTAATACTTTGCAGCAATGTTTCATCGGATTTTGACAGCCGCGTTCTGAGATCAGGAACACCGGGTATAGCTCCCTTTCCATCCGCGCCGTGGCAGGCAACACAGGTTTGTTTGTAAATTTGCTCGCCACTAAGTCCACTACTTTCAGTACGAGTTGTATCACCCTCAACTGCTGCTGCGACGACGGTATAATTGCTCGATTGCAGGAAAGCAAGGATATCGCGTGTCTGTTGACCGGTCAGGCCTGCACGTACGCGCATATGGTTTACAATCGGTCTCCATAAATCATCCCGAAATTCCTTGGGATCGCGCATATTGTGACAGCGTGCACAGTTATTTGCCCATTCCTGCGAACCCCGCGCAATATCACCATTTTTAGTGTTGTCATCAGCCTTTACCAGCCCCGGATACAAAGCAAAACCAAAGACCAGACCGTATATCGTAAGAATGACTTTATATCTTGGCTTAATCATCTTAAGTCCCCCCTAAAATCCATAGGTTAACTGTATAAAGAGTCTGTCATCATCGGTCGGCTCGCCATCTAAACCATCATTAAATTCATATGCAAATTTGGCTATGGCATTAGGTGCAAAAAGATAATTGAGACCTAAAGCCCATTGTTCCTGTTCCTGGTCAGCATGGGTTGAATCATAATCTGAATAACGGGCTACAACTTCAAATTTCGTGGGCAATAATTTATACGATGCTTGAACATACCATGCTTCCCATTCCTGCTCATCGGGGGCAACACTTGAGGCCAGTGAGCCGACTTCCTGTTGAATATATTCGCCGAAAATATCCAGATTTCGCCACCACCAATGTGTATCAAATCCCCATGCTTCATAATCGCGGTCACTTTCATCTTCCAGTGCAACATCACCAAATGCAGCAGAAGCTCCAATTTCAAGACTTGGAATTGGCAGAAAGCCTATGCGGCCACCGAAAAGAAAGTTCTCATCCTCATTACTGACAACACCTGCAGTTTCTACAGCTTCAATCTCATCTCCTGCCATATTCAGCTCCAATTCGGGCCCGTTGGTTACAAACAAAGCGTAATTTGCATACATTGGATTCCCGATCGGAAATCCACCCCGCAACTGGAGTCCGACATCAGCAACAGGGGCGGCCTGGTCATGACCGAAACCGGATGGTGCTGAGGGTAATTTATTAATCCATGCAGGATGTAAATTCTGTCTGAATTGCCCTAGCGGACTTAGAAATTTACCTCCCACCAAGGCCATGTAATCATTCATGAACCAGTCAATTGTCAGATATTCGAGCACAATTTCGGTCGCTCCGTCATCTTCAATTGCAAGCTCCAGTTCTGATTCGAGCAAAATCAAATCCTTGAATAGATAATGAAAAATAGGATTAAACTGAACCTGATTGAACCGATCGTTCATTGGATCATCATTGGTATAGCCCACGGCACCATAACCGGCCAGATGCACTGTAGAGTCATATGTCTTCCATTCCGCCTGTTCAGTCTTTGCGACTTCGACATCCTTTTTAACAGCCTGGACTTTCTCTACGACATCTTTCTTTACGGCCTGGACTTCTTCCTTCGTGGCTGATTGTTGAATTTGCTCTTTCAGTAATGCCTTTACTTCAGCCAGTTCCTTCTCTAACGCCTCAATGCGTGCCTTCATTGCAGCAGTATCTTCTTCTGCTGAAGTCAGATTTGGAACCCATATCATCCCCAAACAAAATAATGTACCAAATAAGACTTTTCGCGATATGTTTTTCATCTCTAGCTCCCCTCAAATGATGATTAAGCAGTTATGCCCATTCATCAGAATTACTGGCATTTGCCGGGATCCAGCCACTTTTCCCGGTCTCGCCCTGTATCAGGAACGAACCGGTTTTTAGCCTACAACCTATGCGTAAGGCATAAGTCAAACACTAATCTTTAAAGAAAATATAACTAGATGAATCTGGTTAATTCTTGATCTGGATCAAGTAACTAGAGGTTAGCCGTGATGTACATGGATATACTGAATAGGGATGGTTGTGACAAACAGATCGGGGCTGGAGTGATTTAATTTAAATCACTTACTATATTGTTTAGATAGTCTCAACAATATGACTTAGGAGATGCTGTATCTTCTGACCGAACATCAGTTCTTATCGGGACCAATCATACTCACGTTGATACTCGGGGTGATGCTGGTCTGGGAGCGATCGGCGCCACGGCGAAAGTATGCAGGTATTCAAGGCAGGCGATTAAATAATCTTGCACTGCTGGGAATTGATGCCGCCGTGGTCATTCTGCTGTTTCCCATCACGTCCATCGGCACCGCCTTCCTCGCGGCCCGGTTGGATTGGGGTCTTTTCAACGTCTGGCCGGTATCTTATCCGCTGGCCTTTCTAATTTCCGTGCTTATTCTGGATCTGGGAATTTACTGTCAACACCGCCTGTTTCATACCAGCAAATGGATATGGCCCCTCCATCGCGTCCATCATTCGGATCTTCATCTTGACGCTACGACCGGTGTGCGCTTCCATCCCCTGGAAGTGATTATCTACACCGTTCTCAAGATCGGAATTGTGCTCGCCATCGGCGCTCCGGTCGCTGCCGTAGCGCTGTTCGAGTTCTTGCTGATAGCGGCATCACTCTTCTACCACGCCAATGTGAGTATGCCCACGCCGATCGAACGTGTACTTCGAACCGTGTTCATAACCCCGGACGTTCATCGCATTCACCATTCGGCATGGCACCCGGATATGTATAGCAATTTCGGCAACCTGTTTATCTGGTGGGACCGCCTGTTTGGCACTTATCATGCGGCACCGGCAGGCGGCCATGAAGGTATGCGGATTGGCCTCGATGGTTTCGAAGGAGCACGCGTGACGCACATAGTGCAACTTCTCAAGCAGCCATTTGATGTAAAATCAGAATAATAATCCGATCCGGGACAGACCACAGTTTCTTACGGTATTAACAAAGATTTTGATTTTACCTTTTCGAAATACACCGCCATCCCGCCTTTCCCCATCAAGGGTGAAGGTGTAACCGAACTGTTCAAATAAAAATCAAGGCGTTAAAATTCTTGAAATTCTTTATGCGCTACAGGGGCATTGCAGAGGTCAATACTTAACGTAATAATGTATCATGATAATTTCTGAATTTATCAAATAATTATGAAAGTCCATTTTACACCGGCGTTGAAGCGTTTTGTGCCTGATCTCAAAAGTATTGAGATACAGGGTGCAACTATTGCTGATGTCATTACCAACATTGAAGACGTTTACCCCGGATTGACGGATTACCTTGTGGAGGAAAACGGTTCGCTGCGCAAGCATGTGAATATTTTTGTCAATGACACCTTTATCCGTGATCGCAAAACCTTGAGTGACACTGTCCATCCCCGGGATGAGGTGTTTATTATCCAGGCCCTGTCCGGTGGCTAGAACCGGACTATGGGCGCAGAAAAAAAGAAACTGCTGTTAGGGACCCGCAAGGGTCTTATTGTTTATAAAAAAACTTCTTCGAGATGGCGCTTTGAGGGAGACCATTTTCTGGGTATCCCGGTGAGTATTGTGGCTGCCGATCAGCGCAACGGAAACTGGTGGGCCATGCTCGATCACGGCCACTGGGGATGCAAGTTGCACCGCAGTCCGGATCAGGGCAGGACCTGGAAAGAAATTGAAGCTCCAAAATATCCTGAAGGTGAAGTCATCAAGGATAATATCCCGGCCACACTGAAATATCTCTGGGCATTTGCCACCGGCGGGACTGATCAAAAAGATCGTATCTATATCGGTACGGAGCCGGGTGGACTTTTCAGCAGCGATGATAATGGTGCCAGCTTCACCTTGAATCGCGCGTTATGGGACCAGCCGCAACGCAAGGAAAAATGGTTTGGCGGCGGGCGCGACAATCCCGGTATTCACAGTATCGTGGTGGACCCCGCAGACAGCAATCATGCATATATTGGGATCAGTTGTGCGGGCGTGTTCGAAACGACTGATGCAGGACAAACCTGGTCGCCCCGCAATAAAGGACTTAGGGCGGATTTTCTGCCTGATCCCAATGCGGAAATCGGTCACGATCCACATAGGCTGGTTGCCTGTGCGAAAGAACCGTTAAAAATGTGGCAGCAAAATCACTGCGGGATTTTCCGTACCATCGATGGCGGCGCCAACTGGATGGATGTCAGTCAGAATAATGGGCCGGCAAGGTTCGGCTTTGCCATAGCAGTTGACAGTAATGACGGGGAAGTGGCCTGGGTCATTCCGGCACTCAAGGATGAATCTCGTGTACCGATTGATCTTGCCCTTAAGGTTTGCCGGACGGATGACGGCGGAAAAAGCTGGAAGGTATTTGATAAAGGGCTGCCGCAAACGAACTGTTATGATCTTGTTTACCGCCACGCACTGGCTATCGATGGAGATACGCTGGCATTTGGCAGTACCAACGGAAATTTATATTTGAGTGAAGACCGGGGCGAAAGCTGGCTGTGCCTGAACAGCAACTTACCCATGATCTATTCGTGTCAATTTGCGTGACAGGTTAAACTTCTGCTTCTCACGAAGAGTTAATGGGCCGGAGTAATTTATTATTAGAACCTATCTCAAAATTTATTTCCCCCTCCCTTGGCGGGAGGGGGCGAGGGGGTGGGGGAAATGTCCGGTTGGGC
>JACQHV010000253.1 GCA_016198885.1 Gammaproteobacteria bacterium | reverse complement strand
CAACCCGGCGATGAGAATGGAAACTACCGTTACCTTGGTCATTTCAGCTATTTAAAACTGGAAGATATAGCGCAATTTGTAAAGTTAAATCCTGAACCTGGTATTGATTTTCCAATCCTCGATAAAATTGAATTGTATGGTAATTTAACAGACAGCTATTTCATATTTGACCCTGCTCTTCCAGTCCCGGAACAAATTATCATCGACAGTAATATAAATCGACTGGGAATTAAATCCGGCCATGATAAAACGATGGTCACAGGCTTGAGCGGCCATCTGCAGGGCACAATTGGGCAAGGCATTATCAAGATTAACTCAACATCAGTTGAGCTTGACCTGCATTCCTTATTTGAAAATCCTCTGGCATTTTATGAACTGAATGGTGATGTCAAATGGTTCCATGATGACAGACATTGGTCTTTCAAGACTGATTTTATTGAGGCGCATACCACGGATTTTAATTCACAATTTAAAGGAAAAATTATCATCCACCCGGAAAGTTCATCACCTTATACAGATATTTTAATCAATATCAACAACGCCAATATAGAAAATGTATCTCGATATACGCCAATGGCAATACCGGAAAAAGTCAGAAACTGGATGGATAACTCTCTTATTGCAGGTAATTTGACATCACTGGATATCGTCCTCAGGGGGTGGCTTGATGATTTCCCCTTTGATAATAAAGAAGGCCAATTCAAAATTGTTGCCAATGTACACAATGCAACACTGGATTATCACCCCGAATGGATGCCGGTTGACGGGATTGACGCCGAATTAGTGATTGATGAGAATTCAATTGTCGTTAACGCGAGCTCTGGAAAAATCCTCAATGCTGATATTACCAGGGCGCAAGCTGTTATAAATGAGCTCAATGCTGATAAACCGATAATCAGAATTGATGGTACAGCGAAAGGACATACGAACGATGCCATCTTTGTCATTCAAAACAGCCCGCTGGTTTCTTCCAGCACTCTCAGTAAAATCACGAAATATGATATCAACGGTCAGATAACTCTTGTCCTGGGTCTTGATATTCCTTTGCATGAAGATCCTGTCAAGGTAAATGGGGAAATTACCTTCCAAGATGCAGTGTTAAACTCCCCCAGTACAGGAATTCAACTGGATAAGATCACTGGTACTATTTCATTCACCGAGGATTCAATAACCTCAAGAGAATTAACAGCAAATTATTTTAATCAACCAGTTGAGCTTGGAATAAGCAGTGCGCATGGGAACGTGCCCGACATCAGTTTGGGAGGGATAGCAGACAATCGATTTATTACGGCTCAGCTCACTCACTTTTTTCCAAGGCTTGCACCCGCGGCCGGTGAACTTAACAAACGTATTAGTGGAACGTGCAATTGGCTCGCCACATTATCAGCCGAAGATCCAACCGTGGAGTCTAACCACAACGGAATTCTCAAGATTACATCTTCTCTTTCCGACCTGTCGATAGATTTACCCGCGCCGCTCGGAAAGTCCGCGGACTACCTGCCCCTGGAAATTTCAACGATCATCACAGAGACTGATCAAAAAGCGATTGATTTTGAATATGGCAATGTCCTGTCCGGACATGTTGAACTCGATAACTCTCTCCAGGAGAGTTTAACAAAAGCAATATTCACCTTTGGCGAAAAAACGAATTCACATGAGCTTGCACAGGGGATTACGATTGATGGCCAGATTGAATATCTGCCTCTCCTGAAGTGGTTTGATCTCGTTAATTCATCAAACGTAAGTATCAGCAGTGGCTCATTTGACACAATACAGCTTGACGTTACAGTATCATCTCTGGATTTTCTCGATCAGGTATTTGGCGATGTGAATATTCAGCTGCATAAGCAGCAATCTGACTGGAATATTAATTTCAATGGAAAAGATATTGTTGGTGATATCGTTGTACCTGCAGATACGATAACCGGACCGCTCAAGGCTTCATTTAACAAAATCAACATTGCTGGAAATAATACATCGGATAATGACGAGATGATTGATCCGGGCAAACTCCCACCACTGCAGATACAGGTTGCGGAATTTAACTATGGAACAGTAGAACTTGGCCAAATGATACTGAACACATCAACTATAGAAAATGGCATGACAATCGATTCAATTTCCTTTATTAAACCGGATTTGACCATTACAGGAAAAGGAATCTGGCAGTTAAACGGCGAAACAGAGCTTTCGGAATTCATTATCAGATTAAATGCAGAGTATCTGAATTCCATGCTGGAAACATTTGGTTACAGTGTCGCGGCCATCGAGCAGGGCGAAACTTCATTAACGCTGGATGCCCACTGGGATGGATCGCCCACAGATTTCTCCTTTGCGAATATTAGCGGCTATTTGGGTATGGACATTGGCAAAGGGGAATTGCTTGATATAAAGCCCACTGCCGGGCGTTTGTTTGGATTGTTGAGTTTCCAGACCTTGGCCCGCCGGCTGTCGCTGGATTTTACTGACCTCTTCAGTAAAGGTCTTGCCTTTGATCACATTGAGGGTAGTTTTACTATCGCGGGAGGTAACGCCTATACCAACAACCTTACCATGACAGGGCCTTCGGTAAATATTGATGTCACCGGACGAACCGGTCTCGTAGATCAGGATTACGATCAAATTGTCACTGTCACACCGCAGTTTGCAGACAGTCTTCCCGTTGCGAGCGCACTATTTGGTCCGATAGGCGTCGGAGTGGGTGCTGTCATACTTCTGGCGGGTGAGATGTTTAAATCTATTCCAGAACAAATCGACAGGCTGTTACAGTACCAGTACACCATCAAAGGCAGGTGGGATGAGCCCATAGTGGAAAAGTACAGCGGCAAAAGTGAAGCCAGTGGCTAAAACCAGTGATTAGTGAATAGTGACTGGTGATAAATTATTAATTACCGATCACCGATCACCGATCACCAATCACCAATTACTAATATGCAGTGGAAACCCAATGTAACTGTCGCAGCAATTGCTGAACGTGACGGGCGTTTTCTTCTTGTAGAAGAAAACACAGACAATCATATTGTGTTTAATCAGCCCGCAGGTCATCTGGAAAAAAACGAAACATTAATTGAGGCGGTCAGGCGGGAAGTCCTGGAAGAAACGGCGTGGGAATTTGTCCCGGAATCACTGGTTGGTGTTTACCTGTATCCAAATCCGCACGTTGATATAGCTTATCTGCGGTTCTGCTTTTACGGTGTTTGCAACAAGCATTTTTCCGATCAACCTCTGGCTGATGAAATCCTGCGTGCTGTGTGGATGAGCAGGGAGGAAATTGAATCTAACCGTGCCAATATGCGTAGCCCGATGGTGTTGCAATGTATTGATGATTATCTCGCCGGAAAACACTACCCTTTGGATCTGCTTAATCACTATATCTCCGCCGGATAATCACATTTCCGTTCCATTGCTGCAGTCATGTCAGAAAAGAAAGTTATTGTAGGACTCTCGGGAGGCGTGGACTCTTCTGTCACTGCCTTACTCCTCCATGAGCAGGGCTATCACGTGGAAGGCCTCTTCATGAAAAACTGGGATGAGAAATCACCTGACGGATCATGTATGTGGGAGGACGATGTTGAAGATGCCATGAGGGTCTGCGAAACACTTAGCATCCCGTTGAACACTGTCGATCTGTCACTGGAATACTGGGATGAAGTCTTCAGTCATTTTCTTGATGAATATAAAAAGGGACGAACACCTAATCCGGATATCCTTTGTAATCAGGAAATCAAGTTCAAGGCATTCCTCAAGCATGCGCTTGATCTCGGTGCCGATATGATCGCAACAGGACATTATGCCCGCATAAACAAAAAAAATGGGACATGCAAGTTGTTAAAAGGGGCTGATAAAAACAAGGACCAAAGTTATTTCCTGTGCCGTCTCGGGCAATCACAGCTCAGTAACATATTATTCCCGGTGGGTGAACTGAAAAAACCACAGGTCAGGGAGATGGCAAGGAACGCAGGACTGATTACTCATGACAAAAAGGACAGCACCGGTATCTGTTTTGTCGGTGAACGTCATTTCAGGGAATTTCTGGGGCGATACATTCCAAAACAAGCCGGCGAGATTCAGACAACCGACGGTATCATCATTGGCGAACATGAGGGTGTATTTTATTACACACTGGGACAACGGCAGGGGCTGGGGATTGGTGGAATAAGGGGCGCGAATGAAGAACCCTGGTATGTTGTCGGGAAAAATATGGAAAAGAATGTATTGTATGTCGCACAAGGCCATGACAATTCCTTCCTGTACAGTCAACGCCTGACCGCGACGAATACACACTGGATATCAGAACAGACGCCGGAAATACCCTTGTATTGCAATGCCAAGACCCGTTACCGGCAGGCGGATCAGCCCTGTGTGATCGAAGGAATTGATAGTGATCGGTGTGAAGTACGCTTCCTGCAGCCACAACGCGCGGTGACACCGGGGCAGTATGTCGTCTTTTATGATAAAAATGTCTGCCTGGGCGGCGGTATCATTGAGAAAACAGCAGATTAGTCTTGCACATCCTTTTGATAAATCATTAATTTTATTTCTGTCCTGTACATTACTTTTCTATACTGGTGCTATGCCATCAAGGCGAAATATCAGATAATAACGCGCCATGAGGAACCTTTGATGTAATCAGAGCTTCCTGCGGTACAGGGATGTGCCGCCATTTTTTGATTGCGCAAGCGATTGAAAAATGTAAAAAACAAAAATAGCATTTTTAAACCTCTAAAAAAGTCATGGACAACTTTTTTATGGTTTTTAAAACCGGTCACCCGAAATGGAGTAACACATGACGAACAGCTACAACGCCCGCACCAAACTGAAAGTCAACAGCAAAGAATACGAAATTTATTCCCTGCCAGCGCTCACGAAGCAACATGATATTTCGAAACTCCCCTATTCATTAAAGATACTGCTGGAGAACCTGCTGCGCTGTGAAGACGGGGTGAATATTGATAAATCCGATATCGCCGCCCTTGCCGACTGGGACCCGAAAGCCGAACCCAGCAAAGAGATTGCCTTTACTCCGGCAAGGGTTCTCATGCAGGATTTTACGGGCGTGCCTGCTGTCGTTGATCTGGCGGCGATGCGTGATGCAATGAAGAAATTGGGCGGAGACCCCGCCAGGATTAATCCCCTGTCACCTGCGGAGCTCGTCATTGATCACTCCGTGCAGGTGGATGTCTTTGGCCGGCCGGATGCGCTGGAGAAAAACGCAGCCATTGAATTTGAACGCAACAAGGAACGCTACAGCTTTTTGCGCTGGGGCCAGCAGGCCTTCGCTGATTTCAAGGTAGTGCCACCTGACACTGGCATTGTTCACCAGGTGAACCTCGAGTACCTGGCCTCGGTAGTCTTCCGGAGAGTCGAGGGCGACACTGTCGTGGCATATCCGGATACGCTCGTGGGCACCGACTCGCACACGACGATGATCAACGGGCTCGGCGTCCTGGGT
>JACQHV010000252.1 GCA_016198885.1 Gammaproteobacteria bacterium | reverse complement strand
ATACGGATATAGGTAATACCTGCTATAAAAATTTCTGCGAATATAAATTAACTATTTATTAAAAGAAGGATTGACCCATGAACTCAGAATACAAAGTGACACTTTCACCAATCACTCTTGAAAACGCTGATAACAAAGCCAGACCTGTACTTGACAAGGCGTTAAAAGAAGTGGGTTTTATTCCCAATATGTACACCTTCATGGTTAACTCGCCAGCCTTGCTGGAATTGTATTTGCATGGCTACGGACTCTTTCGCAAAGAGTCAGCGTTTTCTCCGGCCGAGCAGGAAGTTGTATTTCTCGCCATCAGCCGTGAAAACGCATGTCATTATTGTGTTGCTGCGCATAGTATGCTTGCTGACAAAATATCGAATGTCCCGACTGATGTGATCTATGCAATCCGTAACGGTGAAAATATAGTGGATTCAAAATTGAACAGTCTCTCAGCCTTTACACAGATAATGGTAAAAAGCCACGGTCGTCCTGGCCGTGCTGATGTTGATACATTTCTCAACGCAGGTTATAGCGAGTGTCACATCCTGGATATTATTCTCGCCATAGCCGTTAAAACGCTGAGTAATTATTCCAATCACTTCTTTCATACACCGGTGGATGATATGTTCAAGGAATATAGATGGATAGCCCGGAATTAAATATTACCCGTTATATTTTTGATAAATTCAGCATAGGAATTTAAATAATTATCAAATGGTTACTACTTTTCTAATGATCTCTTGTAAGCAAATCCGTTGTTATCCGGTCTTTTCATTATATGTGGAATAAACAGGCGAAATTCACCGCCCTGGTCAATGCACTTTCCACGGATTTGTATCGGTATGCCTATTGGCTGTGCCGGGACAAGGACCTGGCCCAGGACCTGGTGCAGGAAACATTCACACGCGCCTGGCGTGCGATTGATTCACTGCGTGAGGAAACAGCAGCCAAACAATGGCTGATAACGACATTACGTCGTGAATACGCCCGTCAGTTTGAACGATTGCAACCTGAATTTGAAAATATAGAGGTAAATGATCTGGTATCACAACAGACTGAAAATGATACGAGTATTGAAGCGTTGCTGTTACGACAGGCACTCGGAAAATTATCAATCAAATACAGGGAACCCCTGCTGTTACAGGTTATTTGGGGATATAACTGTGATGAAATTGCCGAACTACTTGATATCACCCGTAGTACCGTCATGACAAGATTATTCAGGGCGCGTCATAAACTCAGAGAAATGCTCACCGGGCACAAGCAATATGAACAAATTGAATTTGGAGCTAAATGCCATGAACTGCCTTGAATTTCATCGTCAGTGTTTTATTAATCCTGGAAACAATGATGATGCATTCATCAAGCATCTCAACAGCTGCAATGCTTGTGCAGAGTTTTATAGCCAGATTGAACATACAGAAAAAAATCTGGTGTCTGCTTTAGAAATCATGGTACCGGAAAACCTGAAATCCGGCATTATGTTGCGCCAGTCTATGCAAAATAATAAACAGCCATACAGGGCCACTTACTATGCACTTGCGGCGTCATTGCTAATCGCAACAATCATTACATTCATGTTCACATGGCACACCCGGAATCCAGGACTTGAAGATATCGTTATCACCTATGTAGAAGGTGTGCACACGAACGATAATAATTCCGCAAACCTGAATCAGGTGGCTGTGGCAGATATCTTGCGTCCACTGGGGATGACCTTGAGCAGTGATTTCGGACCGGTGCAATCAGCTAGACCCTGCACCATACGGGGGAAAGACGCTGCGCATATTGTAGTACCGGGACAGTTTGGCACAATAGATATTATCTACATGCCTGCAGAAAATATCGGGAACCGGTTTGAGTTAAAACAAAAGGAAAATAAACTTGTCCTGGTTCCATGTCCAAAAGGTTCGCTGGCTATATATGGTTCCAGTAATGAACAACTTACGGATGTAGAAACCCGCTTCCAGGCGGCCAGCCAATGGTTGTAACGATATCGGATATGCAGACTGCGGCCGGTTTTCCGTAAGCATGTCCGGATGAAATATTTTTCCAAGATATTCAAGAGCGGCCTATTAATTCTTGCCATCTTAATCTTTCTCCAGATTCAGGTTGTTCGTTCAGATCCCTATAATGGCTTTGATTTAATTCAAAGTATTACTCCCAAATCTGAAATTTATAACGGCGGTCCTCCAAAGGACGGGATCCCGGCATTGATAGATCCGGAATTTGAACGTGCCGATGACGTTACATGGTTAGATAATCGTTCGCGTGTTCTTGGGATTGAATTATTTGGCATAGCCAAGGCCTATCCATTGAACATAATGACTTGGCACGAAATTGTAAATGATCAATTTGGCAAGGAATATGTCGTGGTGACGTATTGTCCACTTTGTTTTAGTGGCATGGCGTTTAATGCCAGAATCGATGGTAACAGGCATTTGTTCGGTGTATCAGGTCTGTTATATAACAGTGATGTTTTGTTATATGATGACAAAACTGAATCACTCTGGACTCAAATCGGATCGCGTGCGATCTCCGGAAAGTATGTTAACAGGATGCTCACTCCGGTTCCGCTAACGAACACCACCTGGGGTGACTGGCGGTCAAAACATCCCGTTACCCTGGTATTGTCCAGAAATACCGGCTATGTGCGTGATTATACCCGTGACCCGTATGAGGAATACAAAAGATCGCCAGCTGCAATGTTTCCAGTATCCTTTCGTGCGCAAGGATATCATCCCAAGGAACCGGTGATTGGCATAATCCTGGGTGACCAGGCCAAAGCTTATCCTGTATCCGAACTATCCCGCACTTCCGGTTTGATAGAAGATAATGTTGGTGAGAACAAACTTTATGTTGTATTCAACCGGCAGAATCAATCGGCAGATATTTTTGATCAACATTGTAACAAACTGACCTCGGTTTTGATGTATTGGTTTGCTTGGTTTACTTTCCATCCGGATACCGGGATATTCAAGGCAAAGCCTTCAGAACAACACACGCAAGCCGTGTGTTAATTAATCCTCCCATCCCGTAAAAAAATTTCATTTTTTTTGAAAGATTTTCATGACTACTCCGGTCTTGTTAGATAAGACGTGATCGATCTCGTTCTGTTTAATTTAAATTACCTTTATTAAGGAGAGTTCATTATGAACATTCAATTTAACAAAACCGTTATCACTGCTTTAGCAGGGTTGTTAACAATGTTATTCTTCGCCCCCTTCAGCCTGGCAGGTGAACCTTGGGAACCCAAAGGACTTGAGGCAGTCTGGAGCGCGGGACATCGCTCACACCCGGAATTTATGAATGTCCGCCGTCAGGAATATGAATCACAGATTCCGGCCCATACAAAAGTTGATCCCTGGATGCCAAAAGGGCTTGAGGCAGTCTGGAGTGGAGGTCATCGTACGCATCCGGAATTCTTGAATGTCCGTCGTCATGAATACGAAACTCAAAAGTCTTCAGAAAATGTGCCAGATAGCATTGTGACCATATACGAACAGGGACGATCTTATCAGTTCAAACCGGATCGCTTGTTTAGTAGTAACTATTAAAAGCGCACAGTTGTCCGGCAATCGCTTATGCTGCTGCCATAATATGGCAGCAGCAGTTTCTAATTATCTGAAAATAATAACAGGAGACAGAACATAATATTTCTATAAAAAATATTTGTTATTTCCTCAAGAAATTAACCAGGATATTCGATCTACATTTACAGTAGTGTAAGTAGTTATTGATGTAATACAGGGAAAGTTAACAGTGAATATACAAATTCGGGATCGAGATCAGCGGGATTGGGGTCAAATATCGCTTGCCGTAATGTCTGCTTTGTTCATTTATATTTGTCTTATGGATTATCTCAGATGAGTACAAGACAAGGCGAAAACATGGGAAAAAAGCGGACGCCCACATGGATGTAGGTGTTAGAGCAACGCACGACTACAAGGAAGTAGGAGGTAGAATCGCGTCGGGACGCCTACAGGGAAGTAGGTGTTAGACAACGTCTGGAACAAGTTG
The DNA here is from genome assembly GCA_016198885.1 of Gammaproteobacteria bacterium. Classification (GTDB taxonomy): domain Bacteria; phylum Pseudomonadota; class Gammaproteobacteria; order Eutrophobiales; family Eutrophobiaceae; genus JAENIZ01. Next base: position 348 of record JACQHV010000252.1, on the reverse strand, counting down.
TCAAACAGCGATCGAGGAAGCCAAAGCCGAGTTTACAAATAGTAATAGTAAATGAGCAATTTTGAATCCCGTTTTCCCTCGGTACCCCCTTGAGAGGTGAACACAGGTCGCTTCCTGATTTCCATATCACCGCAACACTTGCACGGCCATTAGCAGCTCCATGCTTATCATGGCACTAGTACATCCGTGTACATCGTCCATGTGCGGCGTTTGCGCCATATGAGGAATTTCACAACCGATAACTTTCTAATTCCAGTATAATCTCCCCTTGATCCAACGCCTGGTGTGTCGTTGATTCCTTGCGTACTGATTTCACCAATCCGACACCAGGCGCATACCAGTCAGTTT
>JACQHV010000259.1 GCA_016198885.1 Gammaproteobacteria bacterium | reverse complement strand
TTCTTCTGCGGCATGATGGATGATCCAGTGCACCAGGCGTCATCCAGATCAATAAAACCAAATTGCTGTGACAACCACAATATCAGCTCTTCCGCAAAGCGTGACAGGTGCATCATGATCAATGCGGCACAACTGCAGAATTCAATCGCAAAATCACGATCGCTCACGGCATCCAGTGAATTTTCCGCAATGGTCTCAAATCCGAGCAGTTTTGCTGTATGAGCACGATCAATGGGATAACTGGTACCCGCGAGCGCGCCCGCACCCAGCGGCAATACATTGATCCTCCGCTGGCAATCAGCGAGCCGTGCCCTGTCCCGATGCAACATTTCAAACCATGCCAGCATATGATGACCGAAGGTAACCGGTTGTGCCGTTTGCAGATGCGTGAAACCCGGCATGATCGTTTCGGCCTCCTGCTCGGCGAGATCAAGCAGGGCAGACATGATGTTTTCTATTAACTGACAAATGGCTTCCACTTCAGCACGCAGATAAAGCCGCAGATCAGTGGCGACCTGATCATTGCGTGAGCGGCCGGTATGCAACTTTTTGCCAACATCACCAATCCGCGCAATCAGCGCTGCTTCGATATTCATATGTACATCTTCAAACGCAGTATCCCAATTGAATTTATTTTGTTTGATTTCTGCCTCGATGGCTTCCAGCCCTCGTACAATCTGGGCGCATTCCTCCTCAGTCAGCACACTCACTTTAGCCAGCATGCAGGCGTGAGCAATCGAGCCCATGATGTCATAATGGTACAAACGATAATCATAGGTAACAGATTGGGTGAACTGTTCAACAAAAGCATTAGTCGGGGCAGAAAAACGGCCGCTCCAGGGCTTTGTTTTGGATTTTGACGTCATTATCGTTTCGACTGTTTAATTCTGGCTATTTGCAATGACAGCATTATAACGTAAGGTCTGGATAAAAATTTTCCTTTTTCAAGATATATGAAACCAGACCCGTCCCAACAGAGTTCATTCCTGCCGGATTTTTGCGGTGTCCGGATGGTTTTTGTCGCCGTCCTGATTGCGGAACTTCTGGCCATCGTGATAACTCTGGCACTGCCCGCCTATGTCACTGACCGGGTATCAGACCTGGCGCTGAATTCTTTGTTCATTCAGTGGATTGCCTTGTCCTGTGTGGCAATGTTATGCATTACCCGGCGTTATCTCAATGCCCTGCCGGACTACTGGACTGCCACCTTGAGTTATCTACTGGTACTCGCCGTTTCTCTCATCATTACCGAAATCGCATGGTGGTTACTTTTTAATATATGGACTGAAAGAGGTATAGCTACTGTGCAATCACATGGTCTGTTTCTGTCGCGTTGTATGGGGATCAGCGCCATTGTCAGCGCCCTCGCCCTCCGGTATTTCTATATCCAGCATCAATGGCGGCGAAATATAGAATCAGAGGCCGAATCACGTATTCAGGCCCTGCAATCCCGTATCCGGCCACATTTTCTGTTTAACTGCATGAATACCATCGCCAGTCTGACCCGTTCCCGTCCAACACTGGCCGAGGAAGCCATTGAAGATCTCGCCGAGGTGTTACGGGTCAGTCTCAAGGAAGCAAAACGATTGGCAACCCTGAACGAGGAATTATCCCTCTGCCGGCATTATTTGCGTATTGAGTCCCATCGTTTGGGTGACCGGCTACACACTGTCTGGGATATTGATCGACTGCCCGGTAATGCACAGTTGCCGGCACTGACACTGCAACCACTGATTGAGAATGCCATTTATCACGGCATTGAACCCCTGCAGGAAGGTGGCACTATTCATATCAGCGGGGAATATCATGAAAATGTTCTTGAAATCCGCATTGATAATCCTCTGCCGCAGCAAAGCCACGTTGATCATCATGAGGGCAACAAGTTTGCGCAGGATAATGTTCAACAACGGCTTTCCGCCTGTTTTGGAAATGAGGCCAGATTACATACCCATATTGCGGATGGCCGCTACCATGCCCGGATAACAATCCCTTATCGTGATGAAGATACTGATCGTTGATGATGAAGCACTGGCCAGACAAAGGCTGAGAAGCCTGATTGCGGAATTACACAGTGACAATGTGGTCAGCGAAGCTGAACATGGCCTCGCAGCACTGGAGAAAGTCAGACACGAATCCCCTGATGTTGTTTTACTCGATATACGCATGCCTCTTATGGATGGACTGGAAGTGGCTCATCATCTGTCAGGACTTGAAACACCGCCTGCTGTGATTTTTACAACCGCATATCAGGATCACGCACTGGACGCCTTTGATACCAGCGCTGTGGATTACCTGCTGAAGCCCGTGCGCAAGGAACGGTTGTACCAGGCGTTACAACGCGCCAGAGTGCTCCAACGCGCACGCATCGTTGAACTTCGTGCGCAGGATAATATTGCCCGGCCACGTACTCATCTGAGCGCCATCGTGGCAGGCAATATTCAGCTTGTTGCAGTCAATGATATTCGCTATCTGAAGGCCGAGCAAAAATACGTTGTTGCTGTATGGCCGGGGGGCGAATTGTTATTGAATGAATCACTGAAGTCTCTCGAAACAGAGTTTCAAAAGGAATTTATACGGATCCACCGTAATGCCCTTATTGCACTTCAGTATATCGAGGCCCTGAAAAAAGATAATGAAGGAAATGTAACTGTATTGTTACGTGGTATACCGGCCGAATTACAGGTCAGCCGCCGGCATATCAGCCATGTCAGAAAAATCATTAAACCTTCGAAACATTGATATTTAACAGCTTGCTTTACATCTCTGTTATTCAGCAACCTGCTAAATGGCCATTTCCCGGGCCGCAGCGAGTAACGCCAGCCGTGCAATGACCCCATAGGCGTAAAACCGGTTGGGATGCGCGTCCGGCGCCATGCTTTTCTCAGGGGAAATACAGCAATCATCGAAGGCAAGCGGTTCAAACCGCATCCCGGGAGAATTGAGATTTTCATCAGCCGCACGTGTGGTATGCACCCGGTAAAAACCTCCTACAACATTATGACCTATCATATAAACTACCGGCTCCGCCACCATTCCCGCATCACCCCAGGTTTCATGAGTATATACTCCCTCCTGAATGAGAACCTTGCTGACCTTTTGTCCTTCCTTGATAGTGGCCATGCTCGTGCGTTGCTTGCGATTCAGTGAGCTGATTTCATCGGGTGATTTAATCGTCATCACCCCCATGCCATACGTACCGGTTTCCGCCTTGACCATGACAAAGGGCTGGCACTTCACATCATATTCATCATATTTTTTCTGAATTGCCCCAAGGAGACCTTCGATTTGTTTTAACAGGCAAGCCTCGCCTTCGCGTTTCATGAAATCAATTTCACCGCAATTTCTGAACATGGGAGTAATCAGCCACGGATCAATATCAACATGCGTGGCAAATTCTTCTGCGACTGTCTGATAATGCGTGAAATGAACGGACTTCAAACGGTTTGTCCAGCCCATCTGCAACGAAGGTGTTATGCGTTGCCCCAGGTCCTCCAGCAATGCAGGACGCCCGGAGGACAGATCATTATTCAGGATCACGAAGTCCGGGATAAATCCATCCACCCGTATACGATTATCCTCACGCACCAATGGCTCAATATGCAGTGAACGCCCGGACGAAAGCTGTATACCCATTGACTTATCAAGATTCTGCAGTATTGATCCCAGCCGGACTTCGAAACCGGCCTTTTCCACAATCTCCTGCAATGCCGCCAGGTTCTCAAGATAAAACTTATTACGGGTATGGTTTTCCGGAATAATCAAAATACGGTCAATTTTGATATCCATGCCCTCAATCGCCTGCTGTACCGATTGAATACACAAAAATTGAAAGGCGGGATTCAGATTATTAAAACCCGCCGGGAAGAGATTGGTATCCACGGGCGCAATCTTGAAACCGGCATTGCGTATGTCTACCGAGGCATAAAACGGCGCAGACGTCTGGCGCCACTTGCTGCGAAACCAGGATTCAATATCCGATTGATGTTCCTGGATATGGCTTTCCACTCGATACAACGGTCCACTCAGAGCAGTGGTAAGATGAGGAACAGGTTGTGTAGACATGATCATCCGGCGTAATTTGTTTATTTCTCTAGTTTACAACATAAATACCAGGGGAACCTCTGATTAAGTCCCGACTTTTCTAGATTTGTCATTCCGGTAATAGCAGGACTCCATTCAAAACAATTATATACTGGATACCGGTCACTACAGACTCCATGTCCTCGGCTTTGGCATCCTGCGTCGCTCTCGGTCTCCGTTCGGTAATTGCTTCCTGCATTACTCTACCACCTACATCCCTGTAGGCGTCCCGACTCGACTCTACCGATTACATCCATGTAATCGTACCGCCTGTATCCATACAGGCGTTTCATGACATTTCCCAACTTCGACAATTTGTTCCAGACATTGTCTACCACCTACATCCCTGTAAGCGTCCTGTGGGTCGTTTGCACCGCTATGACCGCAAAGGCCTTGTTCAGAGTTTCCTACGATATATCACCCCACAATGTCTGGCAGGCGCTGATGGCCACTAAGGCGGCTGTTTCGGTACGCAAAATACGCGGTCCAAGCGCCACAACCTGATAGCCCTTTCGTTGTGCAAGTGAAATTTCAGCATCACTGAAACCTCCTTCAGATCCTGCCAAAAGAGTAAGAGTATGTTCAGGTGCGTTGAGTTGAGACAAGCGGAATGTTGTGCCGGGATGCAGGATCAATTTTAATTCATTGTCATCTTCATTCAGCCAGTCGGCTAACGTCCGGGGAAATGTGAGCAGGGGAAGTCGATTACGACCGCATTGTTCACATGCGTTGATGATGATTTTGCTCCAGTGTTGATAGCGCTTTTCCTGCTGGTTGCCATTCAGTTTGACATTACCGTATTCGCTGAATACAGGAACAATCTGTTTTACACCGAGCTCCACCGCCTTCTGCAGGGTGTGGTCCATGCGCTGGCTCCGGGAAATTCCCTGCGCCAGTGTTATAGCAAGCCGTGATTCCCGCTCTTCATCAGAATGAGCGCCAACCTGTACCTCAACATTGCGTTTATTGATACGCAGGATCTCCGCATCATATTGCCCCCCCTTACCGTTAAACAGGACAATACGCTCACCTGTCCTCATACGTAAGACATGTGCGATATGATGGGCTGCATCATTCAGCAGTAAACATATTGCACCAGGATGTAAAGATTGATCCAAATATATTCTGGTCATTCGCATCAGCAATTATCAGTCCCGTGTGGCCAGTTCAATCCCTTCCCGGGCAACATTGATTACTGTTTTAATCTGATCCGGAGTGATGATATAGGGCGGCATCAGATAGATTACATTACCGATCGGGCGTAACAGGACACCCTTGCTTAATGCATAGCGATATACCTTCAGTCCGCGGCGTTCCTGCCAGGGATATGGCTCACGTTTTTTCCTGTCTTTAATCATTTCTATGGCGAGGATCATGCCGCACTGACGCACTTCCGCGACATGTGGATGTTCCTGCAGGTCTTCAGTCAGATCATGCATGCATTTGGCAAGCATGACATTATTTTCAAGCACTGGTTGTTTAACAAAGATATCAAGCGTTGCAAGCGCGGCAGTGCAACCCAATGGGTTCCCGGTATAACTATGCGAATGCAGGAACGCTGTCAGGTTCTCATAATCATCATAGAATGCGTGATAAATTTCATCACGAGTCAGGGTAACCGAAAGCGGCAAATAACCACCTGTCAATCCTTTTGACAGACACATGAAATCAGGCGAGATATTGGCCTGTTCACAGGCGAACATCGTCCCGGTACGCCCAAAACCCACCGCGATCTCATCGGCTATTAAATGAACGCCATATCGATCACAGGCCATACGGAGCAATGAAAGATATACGGGGTGATACATACGCATATATCCTGCGCATTGCACCAACGGTTCTATCACTACTGCACACACTTCCTCAGCATGGCGGGACAACAATGCTTCCATAGCAGCAAACCGTTCCTGGCTGTGCGCTTCCCATGAGACATTCTCTTCACGATAAAAACAATCAGGTGATGGTGCAACGATAGTATCCAGTAACAAAGGTGCGTAAGTTTCCCTGTATAAAGGGACGTTGCCCACAGACAGTGCGCCCAGCGTTTCACCGTGATAGCTGTTCTCAATGCTGATAAAACGTTTCTTTTCATGATGTCCGCGGTTTCGCCAATAATGAAAGCTCATCTTCATCGCGACTTCAATTGCTGATGAACCATTATCGGCATAAAAACATCGACTAAGTCCTTCAGGCGTAATCTGTACTAAGCGCTCAGACAGGGTGATTACCGGTTCATGGGAAAATCCGGCCAGGAGCACATGTTCCAGTTTATCTAGCTGGGCCTTGATTGCCGAATTAATCTCCGGATTGGCGTGACCAAACAGATTCACCCACCAGGAACTGATCGCATCAATATAAAGATTACCGTCAACATCCTCTATCCAGACACCCTCACCACGTTGTATCGGAATCAGCGGCAGGGTTTCATGATCTTTCATTTGTGTACAGGGGTGCCAAACTACAGCAAGATCACGTTCAACAAGTTTTGACTTCATTATGTAATCCTGGTGCAGAAAACTTTGCTGAATAAAACACAATCAAATCTTTACTTTCAGAAAATGATAAAAACTTCCTGGGGATAAGAGACAAGTTAATGAGAAATAATTGATTATCGGCAAAACTTCGATTTCAAATTTGTGTATTTACATTACTTGAGCATCTTGCTGATAAGTTGATCTTCCATTTCAATTCTGGTTGCCAGGGCCTCTCCAAGGACAGATAAATCTTTCTGGAGATTGTTTAACCCTGTTTTTATTCTTTCCGGGTTATATTTCGAACTGAATTCAAGAGCAATTTGTGTGGATTGTTCTATCTTCGGATATACAGTGTTCGCCAAATCTGCGACTGACCTGCGTTTTTCCTTGCCCTGTGAAATCCGTTCGTAAAGTCCAAAATGGCCTGCTGCAATATAGTCTACAAGTACCTGACAAAATTCTTCCAGCAAATCATTATCCGATCTTTCTGCATCACCCGGCACAAGATTTGATGTCTGTAAGAGCAACGCCAGCAACTGCTTGCGCTCATTCAACATATTATCGATGAGTTGATTGGCGGTGCTGCGCCGTTCCTTCCTGTCATTAAACTGCATATTTATTGTTTCCTTATAGTTGGCACATTTTCAACAACCCGCTGCCAGATGACAAACGGCTTACAATGAAGACCCGGGTTTCCATCCTTTTTCCCAGGTTGACAGCGGCAGTATAAAAGGCGGTTTGCCATTATCAAGGAACCAGGAATCAACTGCATATCGTGTTTGACTTTCCGTGTCACGTATTACAGCAGTGAAGTGTGGCACCTGCAGACTAAAAATGCCACGACTTGTCCTGTAATCTACCACGTGCCAGCGCAGCAGATTATCAACCTGGAGCAGTGTCAAATATACTGTCGTATTGGTTGATTCATCAACACAGTCCATTTGCCCTTTGTAGCCCAGGCCTTGAAAATTCTCGCCTTTATCATTTGCGGTTCCAGTCTTGTTACCCACGATATCCTCAAGCATCCCGATTGCAATACGAATCTGTTCACGTTCTGTTAGTGGTGAGTCTGTCTGCGATTCAAAAAGTTGCCTGATCGTTGACCACTCTCCCTCGTTCAGGCTGACATTAACCTGGTATTTACAGGTATGGCCGTAACAAATAGAAAATCCCTGTGGTACGGGTTGCGCTATAAATAGCGAATTTTTTGTATCCAGTATATTCTCGCTATTACGAATGGCAGTGACGGATGGAGTGCCATTTTCAGGCACAGGCAATACGGCACCACACCCTGTGAGATAGTATCCAATAATGACAATAACAAGTATTCTTATACACAACAGCATCGTTTATTGAATAATATATAACCCGCATTATGGAGATACCAGGATATTCAATTGACAGGAGGATCGGGAAGGGGGGGATGGCATCAGTATATCTCGCCATTCAGGAATCCCTTGGACGTGCTGTCGTATTAAAAGTCCTCGATATTTCTAAAAAGACCGGCAGCGATGACCTTATTGAACGATTCCTTGCGGAAGGCCGTATCGTCGCCTCACTCAGTCATCCCAATATTATCACTATTTTTGACATCGGTATTGCCGGCGACAATCTTTTGTATATTTCCATGGAATATATTCAAGGCGGAGATCTCAAGACCCGCATTGGAATTCCCTTCGAACCAAAACGGGCATTGGATTATCTTATCAAGATAGGTAACGGCCTGAGTGCAGCACATAAATACGGCGTCGTCCATAGAGATGTCAAACCCGCCAATATTCTTTTCAGGGATGATGATACACCTCTGCTCACGGATTTTGGCATAGCCAAACAGGTGAATGAGGACCTTAACCTGACCTCCACAGGCATTTTTCTCGGCAGTCCCAATTATGTCAGTCCTGAGCAGGCAGATGGATCTGAAATCGACGGCAGGGCTGATATCTACAGTCTTGGCTGTATTTTTTATGAAATGCTGACGGGTGAAAAACCCTATCCTTCCGAAACAGTATTTGACGTGGTCATACGGCACAAACAAGCGCCGATTCCCGCACTACCCGAGGATCTGCAGGCATTCCAGCCATTGTTGGAAAAGATGATGGCAAAAAATCGCAATGACCGTTTTGAAAATGCCGACAGCATGGTTGAACATATTATTGACCTGCAAAGACGTACGCCATCATTATCAACGGTGCTTGATTTTGATGTCACAAGTCCCAAAACAGGTGTCCAAAAAAGCAAACGGAAATTCATAGTTTTGATGATATTACTATTTCTGTCTGCAAGTTTTTTTACTGCTTTACAGTTTGTTGAGATAAGAATCAAGGGGGCCAGTGTGAGTCTTGATGAGGTCCCACTCACTACCTCGGTTGCGGTTCAGGCGCCGGTTAATAAACCAATGAACACGGGGACAACAATAGATCTGACCAACAGTGCAACCGTAGCAGAGCCGGTGTCAGACGAAGTCATCAATGCCCTGGTATGGCTTGGTAAACGAAGCCTTGAAGAATACCGATTGACCGATCCTCCAAAGGATAATGCCTACTATTATTTTTCACGTCTGCTGGAGATCAACCCGGCGGATAAAACAGCCCGGGCTGGATTGCTGGAAATCGCAAATCGCTATGCGATACTTGCAGAACGTGCAATGGCAAATAATGAATACGAAAAGACCGAGGCTTATATAAATATCGGGCTGAAGATTAATCCAGGGAATGAAACTCTCTTGTCCCTGAAGTCACTGGGTGAAGAGATTGGTCAAAAATCATTTATGGATACATTAAAAAGTCTGTACAATGGGAAATGAGAATATATTTTCATACCACACGTTACTGTTGTATATCCTCTGCTTCATCAGGAACGACCAATTCCCTTGCTTGCTGAGTTCGCTGATTTTCCCAATCCAGAATCAATGCGCGCATTTCTTCTACAGAGAGATCCGTAATATTGGGGGTGACATCACTGACTTTTTCCTTTTCAGCTTCGACCAGGGTTTCTGTGGGCCCTTCCACTTCCGCTGTTGATGGTTCTTCCTGTTTGTTTTTATCCAGCGCAAATTTTAATTGTGCAGCTTCCAGTGCCTTCTGTTTTGCCGCTTCTTTGTCTTCCTCCGCCTTCACAAACGCCTGTCTGCGTAATAATTCACTTTCTTCCTGCGGGATGTTAATGGCGGTATCGTCAATAATCTTTCCCTTATCAAACACAAAAACCCGCGGCCCGGCTTCTGCGCTTCTATACCAGGCCGGCGGTTTGCCTGATAATTGCGTGGTACCGGTCTCAGGATCTATCCATTGATACATGCGAGCCTGCGCCGGAAGGCTTAATATCAATAAAGTGACAAGTAAAACACGCATCGCCGGTTGCACCCCTGTCCAATTCTGCTAAAAAACTAATAAAAGATTATAGCATTCTATATTATTAAATTATTCTGATTATAAAATATTATTCTCATGCCGGACATTGCGATTCAGCGCCTGACCAGAATTATTTCCGGCGGGCAATCCGGTGTCGATCGGGCAGCACTGGATATTGCGATAGAGCTTGATATACCTCACGGTGGTTGGTGCCCGCGTGGCCGCATGGCGGAAGATGGAATAATTGAGCGGTGTTACCAACTGAAGGAAGCTGATGATGAAGATTATATGCGAAGGACGGAACTTAATGTCCGGGATTCAGACGGCACTTTAATACTCAATACCGGAAAAATTACAGGAGGTACTGCACTGACACTCCAGTTTGCCAGACAATTAAATAAACCTCTTTTAATCATCAATCTGGATCAACCATATGATTGTAAACCTGTATATAACTGGCTTAACAGATATGAAATAGAAATCTTGAATATTGCAGGCCCCAGAGAAAGTAAACATCAGGGTATATATTCAATGGCAGAACGTTTTTTGCGCGACTTGTTTTCCGGTTAATTAATTGCCAATTATCCCGATAAAAATTTACCCGGCATCTATCCCCCTACACAAGCCAGATAGGCCTGTTCGAGATCGCTGGTTTGATATTTATGACAACACTCTTGTGGTGTCCCTATGAAATGAATCCTGCCTGCATGCAGGATAGCAACACGATCACACAACGTCTCCACATCCGATAGAAGGTGGGTACTGAAAAATAATGTCTTGCCTGCCTGTTTGAGTTCAAGCAGATGGCGTTTGAGATAGGCCCTCGCCTTGGGATCCAGACCGCTCATTGGTTCATCAAACAGCAAAAGGTCTTTTTTGCTTAACAGGCAAGCAGCGAGACCCAGTTTCTGTCCCATACCTTTAGAATATTGACGTACCGGTTTTAATAATGCGGATTGGCCCAGATCAAGGATTTTCATCATCTCCGCTACATTTTCGTCTCGATATTCAACACCGTGCAGCTCAGACATATATACCAGAAAATTACTGCCGGTCAGGTAATATGGGGGCATGAATTTCTCCGGCAAAAAGACCAGACGCTTCCTGGCATCAGTTCTTGTATGCTGCACTCCGAATACGTCTATTGAACCGGATGTCAGGTTACAAAAATCCAGCATGCATTTAATCAAGGTAGTCTTGCCGGCGCCATTGATGCCAACCAGTCCAATAAATTCACCCGACTGAACAGTTAAATTGATCTCTTTCAGGACCTCGTGTCTGCCGAAGGTTTTAACTACTTTTTCTATTTGTATTGCTATTTCAGTCATTCAGTACTTGATCAATAAAACGGTTTACTGGTAAGGAAAAATAAAAGCCCGCGTGAGCGGGCTTTTGATAATAACATCCGGTTCAGTGAATGTAATTTATAAATTACCTCCATTAACTGTAATCACCAGTAATGTAATCAAATCAATACAGAAAAACCAGATTACAGTTCTGTGCATCCGTCGCTATATCGTATGTTGTGCCTGCTGCTGCGACACAGTTGGCTGATGTTGATTCGCTTACCGGCGCAAAGTCAACTGCACCGCCCGTATCCGGCGCAAGCCTCAGGATACCTGAATGCGGATTGCTGTCATCTACCTTGACGTCCAGTTCCCTTGCAATCTTGACGGGGATATTATCGCCTATAACCAGACTGAGACGCCTGGTGGTAGAAACAACATCATCCGCCGTTAGGAAGTCCTGGCTGCGGGCCAGTAACAAATTTCCATTGAATGCATTGATCGGCGCACGTGTGCCATCGGTGTAATTCGCGGCAGTACCGCCACCAACATAGTTCCCCTGGATAAAACCGGCCTTGGAAAGTTGTTCCCACACTGCGGAGGCCTCTTCCCAGCTACCTTCATCAATTCTGCCATTACCTGTATTGGCTCCAGCGACTGGCGAAGTTATAGCAACACCAATACCTGCATCCGCATCAGCTTCGAGCCAATCACCCGGTACCTGACGGAACCGATCAATAAAACCATAATAAGCGGCCTGCACACCTGAGTTCTGATCAGCCAGATTGCGCACACGGGCGCTGTTAATAAGTTCCTGGCCTTTCAATATACCGCCCAAAAGCAGACCGATGATGACCAGGACGATGGCAATTTCCACCAGGGTGAAACCGGATTGTTTTTTACTGTTATACATACTTATTACCTCGCTGTATTGTTTGCCATAATACAAGGCATTATATATGCCAATTTTATAAGCTATTGAATGCAAAGTAATTATGACCGTTTTGTGTAATACTTCTTAAACAGGATTTGACGAATCTTCATCAGGTTGTCAAGACTTCAACACATGAAATACCAGATTTCTCTATAAAATACGCCATGAATCTTGAAGATAATATCAGCTATGAAAATTAACCTATTGTTTTCAGGAATTTACCTGTAAGACTGGATTGACA
>JACQHV010000251.1 GCA_016198885.1 Gammaproteobacteria bacterium | reverse complement strand
TGCTGGTGCGGCATCTGGTCATGCCCGGACAGACGGAAGAGGCAGCGGCTATCTTCAAATGGCTCGCGGATGAAGTGTCACCGGACACCTACGTCAACATCATGGGCCAGTATCGTCCTGATTATCAGGTAGGGTCCGGTAGCAAAGAAGGCAAACCAAAATATGCAGACATCAATCGCCGGCCCTATGAATCTGAAATGGACGCAGCACGCGCAGCCGCCAGGAACACCGGCCTCCGGCGTATTGATGAACGCTGGCTGCACCAGATGTAATACGATTACCGCAACATCATCAGTCTTTTATCCAGAGTAACAAGTTCTGCCCGTAATTTCCTGGCCACCCATAAATAGCTGGCATCATAAGTAGTAAGTCTCTTTTTGCGAGCAAGATCGATAACTTCGGCATGGCTTACATCAATCTGCTGTATCACCATTTGATGCACATAACCAAAAGCAGAAAGTATTTTTTCTTTCGCTTGTGGATGATGCCTGATCTTCTTCAGGCAAACGCTTGCGACTTCGAACCAGAGTATCGCCGGCGCGGCCAGAGTTGCACCACTTAATCTCTCTGCAATTTCCTCAGCCTTTGGTTCGCCAAACAGCAAAGCGCCAAGTGCAGAGGCATCAACGACGCGAACGGGCATTTCGATCTTCCTTGACAAATTTGACAGACTCGGCAGGTGTGCTCAAACCGCCTGAACGGATCTGCGCAAGGACTTCCTTCGGGGTTAGCATTGATTGCTCCTTGACACTTGCTTCCAGGATGGCCAGTAACTCCCCCTGGAGAGAACGGTGATTGCCGGCAGCCTTCTTTTTGATTTTGGTGGCAAGTTCCGATGGAACATTCTTGATGGATAAATTGACGGTCATGACACTCGTTTACTATGGTTCCAATATGGAACCATTATAGAACCATATTCTGACTTGTTTCAAGCAGTACGATTTGTGCTGTTAAGCGCGATTAGGCGACATTAATAGATTCCATTCCTTATACTCGGCATATTTCACTTTAAACTTTTAACTGTTTTACGCGCCCGTAGTACAAAGGATGGCTTATTCCCGGACAGGAATCGTATTCTGCTGCAAAATATCGCTCTTAATAGACTTGAAAAGTACCCATTAAATATATCTGGTCTGACACCAATTACTACGCCGGTATCTTCTGCAATTCCGGCGCAACAAACAGTTTCCTCATGTTTCTTACTAGGCTGGGGAAAGGCCTTGACTAGGATCCGTATACGGCGTTTGACCTGCTTTCCGTTGCTCACCGTTATTGACCTCCAGGTGTTTTGGGGTTAGTCCTACAATCTCGGCCAAAGCATTACCCACAGGCGAACGGTGGCAGTGAGTATGATCTTTCTCATAACACATCAATGCCACATTACCTCTGAGTTCTTCGGTCAGTTGGAGGAGCAAATCTGTCTGTTTTTTCAAGTGTCGGTCAAATTCCCGGAAAAAGATTTTGTAATTACCATCTTCCCGGAGTTTGTGCCGGATATTCCTGGGTGATCCCAATTGCCTCTCATGCCTATAATCGATATCAATTTTGGTAAGGGCCTCGTACAAAACATTCTTGGAAAAACCTTTGCGCCGTGAGACCGGGAATTCGCGTATATCTAATAGAACATCGATTCGGGCTTTATCCAGAGTTGCTAGAAAAGCATCCAACATAGTTCCCTCATAACCGATGGTAAAGAGCTGTTTCATATCGTCCCCCTCAATAGGGTCAGCCGGAAATCATCGCTTTGTGTTAATTATTTGTATTCGATGAAGGCAAATAAAAACCAAGGTCAGAGTAAAATAAATATTATCAAGCGACAAAGCTATTTAATCAGATTTTTCTATTTCGGCATTAAATCTTGTAGGGGCATTTACGAACAAATTAAAGAAAATTGATTTCACTATCCGGTTGAAAATATTGTCTTTATACTTCTTACTTTAAACATCGCACTTTCTATATGCGCCCGTAGCTTGAAATCAGCGATAAGCCATGAGTAATAAGCCACAAGAAAGAAGTACCAGTGACAATTGGTTATATTAAACACTTGTAGCTTGTTGCTTATCACTTGTGGCTGAATCATGCGCCCGTAGCTCAGGCGAGCCGGAAAAAGGAAAAGACACTTAACGTGTCTTTCCCCCGGCGAGCGGTTTGGACAGGGCGAACTGGACCGAACATCCAGTGAATGTTCGCAGTCCAGTGAGCGACACTACATGGAAGTAGTGGCCGGACTTTGAGCGAAGCAGGGACTGCGTAGCGATAAAGTTCAAGACCGTGTCACTTAGCGAGGTATGGATGATCGAGCTTAGTGACCAAGGTTATTGATGCACAAAAATTAGGATGACGATAAAGTTTAACGAAGGCGCCCGTAGCTCAGGCGAAGCGGATAAAGAAAAAGGTCCAGTGGACCTTTTTCCCGCTGAGCGCCTCGTCAGCGGATGACGAGGCCGGATCGTAGCACCAGGGATGGTTGCAAAATTGTATGGAGTAAAACCATGCGCCCGTAGCTCAGTTGGATAGAGCGTTGGCCTCCGGAGCCAAAGGTCGTGAGTTCGAATCTCGCCGGGCGCGCCAAATATAAAAAGCCCACCTTGTGCGGGCTTTTTATATTCGGCATATCCTGTGATTTCGAACTCACGACCAATCAATCAAGTTCGTGAGTTTGACAAAATTACATCCTTAGTTCCGTTAACGGCACATCCTTGTGCCACTTCTGTCGGGAACGATTTTGAACGGCCAGAAGGGCGGAGCACAGGGAT
>JACQHV010000027.1 GCA_016198885.1 Gammaproteobacteria bacterium | reverse complement strand
TCGTCCATGCACATCATCCTGCACTTCATCACCAATTACAGATCTAGCCTGCACGTTCTTCCGGCAGTCCCAGACCGGATGCCTGAATACGCTTGATCTCATCCCGTAATCTGGCGGCTTCTTCAAATTCCAGATCACGGGCATGCTTGTACATTTGTTCTTCAAGTTGTTTGATTTTTTTCATAAGAAGTTCCGGGGGTTGCCCGATATACTGATTAGGCTCTTCAGCAACCTTTGCCCATTTTCCGTGATATATCCTGCCCTCGCTGTAAGCACCCTCCATAATGTCTTTAACGGCCTTTTTCACCCCTTCCGGTGTAATACCGTGGGTCTCATTATATTGTTGTTGTTTGTTCCTGCGGCGTTCCGTTTCATTGATAGCCCGCTGCATGGATCCGGTGATGGTTTCAGCATACAGGATCGCCTTTCCATTCAGATTTCTTGCGGCACGCCCAATCGTCTGGATCAGACTGGTCCCGGATCGTAAAAATCCTTCCTTGTCGGCATCGAGAACGGCCACCAGGGAAACCTCCGGTATATCCAGTCCCTCGCGTAGAAGATTGATCCCTACCAGGACATCAAATTGTCCTAAACGCAGATCGCGGATAATCTCAACACGCTCAATGGTATCGATATCCGAATGCAGGTAACGAACCCTGATCCCATGTTCAGCCAGGTAATCTGTCAGGTCCTCCGCCATTCGTTTTGTCAATGTTGTAACCAGAACACGCTCATTAACCGCTACTTTCGCATTGATCTCTGACAGCAGATCATCAACCTGTGTTGCCACCGGCCTGACTTCAACAGCAGGATCTACCAGACCCGTGGGCCTGACGACCTGATCAATGATCTGACCGGAGTGTTCATGCTCATATGGACCGGGAGTTGCAGATACATAAATAATCTGCGGTGCCAACAATTCAAATTCATCAAATCGTAACGGACGATTATCGAGCGCAGAAGGCAGTCTGAAACCATATTCAACAAGAGTTTCCTTGCGCGATCGATCACCGCGATACATGCCCCCCAGTTGCGGGACAGTCACATGGCTTTCATCCACCACCAGCAAGGAGTTTTCGGGCAGGTAATCAAACAGGGTGGGTGGAGGTTCTCCCGCGGCACGGCCGGAGAGAAAGCGGGAATAATTTTCAATACCAGCGCAATAACCAATCTCCAACATCATTTCAATATCAAATTTTGTGCGTTGCTCGAGACGCTGTGCTTCAACCAGTTTGTTTGCGGAATTTAAATAATCCAGACGTTCCTTTAACTCCAGTTTGATGGCATCCACCGCATCAAGTACGGTCTGACGGTTTGTAACATAGTGAGTTCTGGGATGAATAGTAACACGCGGGACCCTGCGCAAGATTTCACCAGTCAGGGGATCAAACCAGGACAACGAATTAATTTCATCATCGAACAGTTCAATGCGTACAGCCTCGCGTTCCGACTCGGCTGGAAAAAGATCAATGACTTCACCATGCACACGGTATGTAGCGCGGTGTAACTCTATATCATTACGCGTGTATTGCAATTCAGCGAGGCGCCGCAGGATATAGCGTTGATCAACCTGATCTCCCTCATCAAGATGCATAACCATTTGCAGGTAAGCTTTTGGATCACCCAGACCGTATATGGCAGAAACAGTCGCAACAATAATTGTGTCCGGCCGTTCCAGTATCGCCTTCGTCGCCGAGAGGCGCATTTGTTCAATATGTTCATTGATTGAAGCATCCTTTTCGATATAGGTATCCGTGGAAGGAACATAGGCCTCTGGCTGATAATAGTCATAGTATGAAACAAAATACTCGACGGCATTTTCGGGGAAAAACTCACGCATCTCTCCGTACAGTTGTGCCGCCAGGGTCTTGTTGGGGGCAAGGATCAATGCAGGCCGCTGAGCCTTTTGTATGACATTGGCAATGGTAAAGGTCTTGCCGGAACCGGTGACCCCCAATAAAGTCAGGTGCGCTAGACCATCATTTAATCCTGTTACCAGACTTTTTATCGCTTCAGGTTGATCACCTGCAGGTTGATAGTCTGCGTTTAACTGAAATTTCTTGAACATGGGTATTTTGCGAGACCAACGATTACAGTATATTACACGCCTTTTGATTGGCTAATGAATACGGGGATATATCATTGAACATAAAAGCATCACACCGCGCCTCAACGATTAAACCATCGCCGACCCTGGCTGTAACTGCACGCGCCGCCAAAATGCGTGCAGCCGGGCGGGATATTATCAGTTGGGGGGCGGGTGAACCGGATTTTGACACTCCGGAACATATAAAAGACGCTGCCATCAAGGCATTAAAGGACGGCTTCACCAAATACACGCCTGTAGGTGGTACGGACGGCCTCAAAAAAGCCATAATTAACAAGTTCAAGCGCGAAAACAATCTCGAATATACCGAACAACAGATCCTCGTATCCTGTGGATGCAAACACAGCCTGTATAACATGATGCAGGCCCTGTTGAATCCAGGTGATGAAGTAATTATCCCCGCACCCTACTGGACATCCTATCCTGATATGGTGCGATTGGCGGGTGGGGAATCTGTCATCATCAAAACCAGCTTTGACCAGCACTTCAAAATCAACAAGGGTCAATTGCTTGGCGCCATCAGTGAAAAAACCAGATTAATAATAATCAACAGCCCGTCCAATCCAACGGGGATCTGTTATAGTCCGGATGAACTTGCAATTCTGGCCGAGGTTCTTCTGGAACATCCGGAAATCATCATCGCCACGGATGATATTTATGAACATATATTATGGGGCCAGAAATCATTTACCAATATCGTCAACGTCTGTCCGGTCCTCTACGAACGCACCATAGTATTTAATGGTGCATCCAAGGCCTATTCCATGACTGGCTGGCGCATTGGTTATGTGGGCGGCCCGGCATCATTGATTACTGCCATGGAAAATATCCAGTCACAGAGTACATCGAATCCCACCTCCATTGCCCAGGTTGCAGCCCAGGCGG
>JACQHV010000256.1 GCA_016198885.1 Gammaproteobacteria bacterium | reverse complement strand
GGGTCGGAGGTTCGAGTCCTCTCTCCGGCACCAAAGATATTCAGGAAATTTTTGCATCATCATGACCCACGCATTACGCAAAGAGTGGGTCGGGGCTGACTGCTACCCTCCCTGGTAGCAGCCCTTCGGGCGTGCTGCGCACGTCCAAATCCATTCCCGATGGATTTGTCGAGTCCTCTCTCCGGTACCGGAAGTAACTCAGTTTGAAACTCAAAATAGAAACGATGTCATTTCGAAGCCACGATGTGGCTGAGAAATCTTGTCTTTATGTAGTCTGAAGATCACTTACATCCGTTCGGGATGACTAATTGAACCATTACCATGGCACGATTTGGATCACATATCCATCGATACATCGCGATAATTTACCCTATCATCGGGAATAAAAAAACCCATGCCTTTGCAGAATGGGTTTTTTATTGTTGATCTTGAAACTACAATATCAGATGCAGCTGAATAAACTGGCTTTATTTACTGCACAATACCGTCAAATGTAAATAATCCCTCAGTGGTAAGCCCGACACCTGAGAAGTTAAATTTGTTCCTGGTAATCTGCCCGTCAACAATTGTCAGAGTATCACTACCAAGAACAATTTCTCCAGTCATGCTGCAACTGCTTGCGATGGTGAAGTTGCCGCTACTGACAGTTTGTTCGGTTCCTTCATTTGATGTGCAGACAGATGATGTGGCAATGACACCTTTCTTGGCTACAACCAATGTGCATCTCTGCCAGGATAATGAATCGCTATCAGCAATACTAAAGAATACTTTCGATGTACCATCAAGACTTCCAGTATTGCATGCTGCATTAGCGATACCGGAAACTAGCATAAGACTAATACCTATAATCCAGGTTTTCATAAACATCCCTCCTAATAAAGATAGTGAATAATTTCTTTACTGGTTGGAGAATACAACAAAAAATATATTCATAAATATTTATATTGCCAAGTAAATCACGATTTTATTTAAAACATGAAATAAATGGTGATTTACATCACAATATGAATGATTTTTTTATTTTACAAAATGGAGAATTGGCTAACAGTAATAAAATAAGAATAAAAAAACGGGCACATTTTTGTGCCCGTCAAGATACGACTGCTCAGGGAGGTCATGAGTGAGTCGTTTATTTAAATACTGATTGTTATTCCTATAAATCCGGAAATTGGCGCACCAGGCGCCAGAAATCTTGGATCATCAAAAGCCGGGCCCAGGACTTCCTCGGGATCACCCAGCAGACCAAAGGTCTCGTAATCGCTATCAAGTAAGTTATTTATTCGTGCGAAGAAGCTGACATACTGGTTGTATTGATAGCTTCCGCGGATATTCACCACGGCATAACCATCTATGGTATCCAGCAGATTGGCCTCATCACCGCGCAGGTATTGATTGCTGTTATAGACAAGATCACCACCGATACTGAATTTTGGTGTCATTGCATAGTCTCCGCCAATTTTGAAATTATGTTGCGGGATGCCAGGTATACGATCGCCATCACGTACCTGAATACTGTCGCCCACCGTATCGCCATCCGTATCGATGGCGAATGGATGATTGGGACTGCTGACCAGAAAATCCGTTTCAAATGTTGCATTCACGAAGGAATAATTCAGGAACCAGTCCAGATCATTCCAGATACCGTTTATACCAGCTTCCAAACCCAGGCGTTCTGTTTCACCGATATTGTCAAAGAATCCTTCATTTGCCGAGACGCCGCCCGTGCTGATAAAAATGATGTCATCCTTGTTTTCTGTCCGGAACACACCCAGATTCCAGATGGTTGATGCGCCAAAACTGCCGCGCAGTCCGGTCTCCCAGCTTTCAGATACCACCTGATCCAGTGGCGGATCAGCCAGGAAGGCATTGGGCAGATTACAGGGGGCATCGGGATCAGCACAGGCAAGTTCGATGGGCGTGGGTGCGCGGGATGATTCACTGTAACTTGCGTACATGGATATTTCCGGATTGAATTGCCAGGTGAAGCCGGCCGCAGGATTAAAGCGCTGGTAGTCATGTTCACCATTCAATTCAGGGCTTGGATTGATTGAATTGCGATCACCAATAACGACATGGGTGTTGTTGTAGCGTCCGGACAAGGTAAGCGCCAGGGTTTCTGTAATGGAAAAGGTATCTGTGAAATAAATCGCCCAACTGCGGGTATGGGTTTTAATTACAGTACTTTCATCAGGTACAAACAAACCGGTCCCTGTAGTACTCCTGTCCGGATTGTGAAAGGCGATCTCAACCTGCGAATCGAAATCCGCCAGTCCCTGACTGTAGCTTGTACCGATAA
Source organism: Gammaproteobacteria bacterium (assembly GCA_016198885.1). GTDB lineage: Bacteria > Pseudomonadota > Gammaproteobacteria > Eutrophobiales > Eutrophobiaceae > JAENIZ01. The sequence continues at coordinate 6,447 of JACQHV010000256.1, read as the reverse complement.
TGGCCTGGTTCTGATGTTCAAACAGATCATTTATAAAAGTGGTCTGCAAGGTTGCGCCAAAACCTTCCTGTTCACGTCTGCTGATGTTATTAATTGCATCGTTTCCTGCCGGGATCATATTTCCATTTTGATCTTCGATAGGATCAGTTAAATCATCTTCCTCACAGAGGAAACCAGGATCAGATGTACATTCCACAAATTCCGTGCCGTCCCCGTTAAACGAGTCTGCATCATTGGTTCGATAGAACACATTACCGGATAACAGGATTGTATCTTTGAGCCAGTGAGAGCCTTCCAGATTGAGCATGACCATATTGTTTTCTGTGATATCGGGAGAGGTGAAAATGGTATCGCGATCAATTTCCAGGAGCTGGATGGGTAGCGGGCCGTTACCCCTGAGTTCCGTATCACCGTGCGAGAGACTGAGATCCAGGGTACTAACGTCATTACGCCAGCTGAGTGTGCCAAAGGCATTAAGGGCGTCTGATTCGGAATCATCTCGCCAGCCGTCTTCCTCAAAATAACTGCCGGTAAAAAAATATCCCCAGTTGCCGTTGTTATTCCCGCTTTCAATACTGGTTACGATACGTTCAAATGAACCGCCGTAGGCCTCGGCCCCATGATCGGGATGTGTAAAACCGTTTTTGGTCGTAATTGATAATGCGCCGCCCAGGGTATTAAGACCGAATAGAGGGTTGGATCCGCCAATCAGATTAATACTGCTGATGGCTGATTCAGGGATCAAGTCCCAGTTTATGGTATCGCCAAAGGGTTCATTAATACGTACGCCATTTTGATAGACTGCAATACCCTGCGGCAGACCGAGCAGGGGTGATGCAGTGAAACCACGATACTGCACATCCGGTTGCAGGGGATTATTCTGGGCTTCATTGATGCTGATGCTGCCCAGATTACGGTTCATAAAGTCACTGAGGTCAAAACTCTGCGCACTATCCAGGTCTTCGCTGGTGGCAGACTGAACCGAATACGGGATTAGTTCTATGGGGAGATTGACGCCATGCGTTGGTGTAACACCGATAACCACTATCTCTTCTTCTGTCTGGATGGCTTCGCTTTCAGCCAGGGCGTCGCTGTTAATCATGGTTATTAATAGAACTGCACTACAATAAGTAATTCTGGAATAGCAATTTTTTAACATTTCTTCCTCGAACAGATTATTTTTATATATTGTTGTTGTCATTAAAATTTTCCGGGAATGAAATCCATCTCTGGACTGCATGAAGAATAATGATTTGTGACTGTTTATAAAACGGAGAATCAGAAAAAAGCAGCGGGATTATTTCCTGATTGTTCAGGCGGGATCCAAAGTGGATACGTGTCAGATATATGCTTCCAGCATATCCCTTTCTTCGCTGGAAATTTTTGAGTTCTGCAAACGGTTCTTGACCATCTCATTCGAAATATGTTTTTGTTCAATTAACTCTTTTTTCTCCTCAGGTGAAATTGTCTCCATAAAAAACAGGTTGCTCGCCGGGAAAAGACCCGCCTCGACAATCACCCCGATTTCATTCGCGATCATGCGGTACTTGCCAATGTTCTTGTTAAGACGTTGTTCTGCAAACTTTTTGTTGGCAATGCCCGACGTATAGATAGCATGTACTTCCATTCGGTAACTGATGATATGCGACGGATCCTGGTTTTTTTCGATATCAACTTCGATATGTTCGAGTCGCGGCATAAGCAATTCACGTAATGACTCCATAATCTGCACATCTTCCAGGCGTGCGGAATAGATATCGAGGATGTTATCTATAGCGAGCTGCTGATAAGTATCAGTGGTAAAGAGTTCGTTCTGGCGATATGACAGGAGTTTATAGTCTCTGAACCCGAGGACGGAAATAATATCAGTCAGGTCACGAATGTTTTTGTTAAATCCGACTGCACAGACCAGTTGTGCATGATTCAAGCCGAGTTGTGCTGCAATTTTATTGATTCGTTTGATAAAATCATCATTCGCATCAACTTTGATCTTGTAGAAGATCTTTACCAGTTGATCGTCAGAGGCGGTTAATAATTCGGTAAAACTGATCATAATTTATGACATGCCAGCACCGGTTGGTTTGTTTAATTTTAAATAGTCGTTAAGCATTTTTCTTTCCTGTTGGGAGATATTTTCATCTTCCAGTCTGGCCTCGACCAATTCTACTGGAATCAGACCTTTATTCAGTAACTTTCTTTTTTCTTCAGGTAAAACCGTATTTCTGAAAAATATGTCACCTGCTGGGATGAGTCTGCTTTCAGTAATGATTACAACTTCGTTAAGAAGCGCGCGGAATCCACTGTCGATTTTATTCAGGCGTTTTTCAGCAAAATCGATATCTGCAATACCATCTGAATATATTGCCCTCATTTCAGCCTTGTATTTCTCTATTATCATGGAATTAACCGTTGCTTCAATTTTGGATTCTATTGTTTTTAACCGGTTTTCCAGGAGGTACTGCATTACCTGCAAGCTTTCGGGATCATCCTTGACGACACTGTAAATTGCCAGAATGTTATCTAATGACAGTTTTTTATAGATATCATTGATAAAAAGTTCATTTCTTTCCTGTATTAATTCATCGATATTGTCATAGCCGAGAATCGGCAGAACCTCTGTTAACTCTTTGAAATCAGGATTGAATCCAACGGCACACTTTAATTGTGCTGTGTTTAATCTGAGTTCTTTTGCAATTCTTCCAAGTTTTTCCTGTTTGAAAAATTGTTTGTCCTTCACGTAAACATAAAAAGTTTTGATGAGATCCTCACCAGATCCTGTCAAGATGTCTCTGAAACTTGCCATAATCGGTGATCGGGTGTCTTCAAGTAGTTATGGATGCTTGAATAATATAAATTGTAATGAAATTCGGCGATAAGACATAAAGCCGGTTAACTGTTCTTGAGTAAATTTTGCAATATTCCGAAATTTCTGACCCATGGTTTGCCATTTTGCAGATTTTCCGGCAACTGCTTGATTGCCTTTTCTGCCTCCGTATACGTATCAAATACACCGTAAAGCGCGGTATAACGTGTTACGCCGTTTATCACTACAATTATATAAGCTGCCTCTGATTCAATATTATTTTCTTTAATGAATTTTACGATGTCTTTTTCAGTTAATACACTACTTAATTGCAGGGTAAAGAATTCAGGATTTTGCTGGATAACCCAATCCTCACGTTTAATTCCGATATCCGGGAGCTTGTCAGGTAGTTCGCCCGGTTCCGGATGGGAAATTGATTCGGGCCGCGAAATAATTTCCTGTTTTTCCTTGCTTGTTAGTTCCGCCAGTTTTTTCTTGGCTTCTTCCAGTCCCTGATCTGCAGCACGCTGATACCATTCCCTGGCTGTATTCAAATCTTTCTCAAGGCCGTAACCGCTCTCATAGAAGACACCCAGATTAAATTGTGCCTGTGCAACACCCTGTGCTGCCGATTTTTTGAACCATTTCAGTGCTTCTTCATAGTTTTTATCCATGCCTTGCCCAAACGCGTGCATGACAGCCAGACTGTATTGTGCATGGCTGTGTTCCTGATTTGCAGCTTTCAGGAAAAGTTCCGCGGCCTTCCTGTAGTCCTGTTCAATGCCAATGCCACGGTAATACATGAGACCAAGATTGAACTGTGAATCGGCGAGTCCGGCATTGGCAGATTGTTCCCACCATCTGGCGGCTTCAAGATAGTCTTGCTTGACTCCCTGGCCCTGAAAATATTTGACACCAACATCGTGTTGCACCATTGGAATGCCTTGCTCGGCTGCCTTTAGGTACCATTTAAATGCTTCTTCCGGATTTGCCGTTACGCCATGCCCGTAGTCATACATAATACCCAGGGTCACCTGCGCCTGAGAATTTCCCTGTTCAGCCAGTGGTCTGAGTATTTCCAGGGCCTTTTGATAGTCTTTGGCCTGATATGCTGCTTTGCCTTCTTCAAAACTCTGGGCAAGAGCTGCAGGTATTTGCCAGAGTACCAGCAAGACATAGAGGATGGTGACAGAACGCATCAGGAAGGCATTGATCATGCTATGCCATGGTTTTTGCCAGGGTAAAGATCTCTTCGGCATCAAATATCTGGTTATTACTTTCGAATAATTTTGCAATGCAGGCACGGTGCAGGGCCAGTTTCAAGGTGCCAAAACCGATAGCGCCCCAGATGATCTTGCCATTTCTCTCCTTGCCTTTATCCATCATCTCTGTACCTTCAATTCCGAGCGGGGGTGTGGCATTGGCATCTGCCATCATTTCAATCGTGGTATTACCCTGCCAATGATGGGCATTAAGTAACAGCACACCTGCTGCGCCTGCCGCGAAGACGACCTGTGCACTTTCAATCACCCTGCCGCGGGCATCATTGTCAGATGCCTCTACCGGTTCTAAGTCAACCTTGAAACGTTCTTTTACGTCCATGCAGGCCTGCTTCGCACGCGCCATCTGCCGGGATGTCAGTGATACTTCAGCCCCTTCGTTGGACAGCATTACTGCTGCGCGACGGCCAACCGGCCCTGTTCCAGCCAGAACTACGGCCTTTTTCCCGGATAATTTTCCACTGCTCAGAAGTTTGGCAACACCGGCTGCTGCTGTTGTATTACTGCCGTTGCTGTCCAGCATGACAGAGACCCGGAAATCGGCAAAAAAGACCTTTTGTACCGCTTTAAAAAGTTTCTCACCGGCAACCATATCACTGCCACCGATAAACAGGGCGGTATATTTTTTTTCTTTGGGGGCACGGGTGAAAATTGCGCCTTCAACAAGTGGTCTTACATTATCCGGTGTACATCCGCCATGACCAATGACATGATCAGCCCCCCCATCATAGGCAACAACAGTATCAAATACCGCGGCATGTGGATCTGTATCCAGTTGAAACAGTAATTTTTTCATGTCACTTCCCCAGGTGTAATTTTAATACTAATTGATTCTTTTATAGTTGGCCTGCCAAGGTAGATTATCTACTAAACAGCCCGATAGCCAGTTGTCCCGGTCAGTGTATTAAATTATCGCATGCCTTAACTCGCGACAACTTTATAAATGTGCCATTACATTTTAGTCAAACTGTAATCTGCCATATAATTCAGCAACTCGCATAACTTTGATATTCATCAGGGGGAGATAATGATAAAAGATAAATCCATCCAGATATTTCTGGACGAGCTCGCCAGCAAGGCATCGACACCCGGAGGTGGAAGCGCCGCAGCCATTATGGGAGCAATGGGTTCCGCCCTGGTCAGTATGGTATGTAATCTGACTATCGGTAAGAAAAATTATGAAAATGTTGAAGATGAACTGAAGGACGTTCTCAAACAGGCGGAAGAATTGCGCGCACGCCTGACGGATATGGTTCGCGCTGATGTTGAAGTCTTTGATCAGGTTATGGGGGCCTATGGTATGCCCAAGGAGACCGAGGCAGAAAAGACTGCCCGCAGCGAGGCCATACAGGCTGCATTACGGGCTGCGACAGATGTTCCTCTGGATTGTGCCCGCGCCTGTGCAGAAGCAATTGATCTCAGTAAAGTGGTAGCAGAGAAGGGGAACAAGAATGTGATCAGTGATGCTGGTGTCGCCGTGTTGGCTGCCTATGCCGCGTTACGCAGCGCTGCACTTAATGTCTATATCAATGTGGGTGGTATCAAAGACAAGGCCTTTGCTGAAGAACGGCTGGCAGAGCTCAATAAAATACTCAGGGGAACAGATAAACTGACAGAAGAGATTTACCAACTGGTTAAAAGCAAGCTTTGAGGGATGTGATTAGGGATCAGAGATCAGGGATCCGGAAACAATGATTATCCCGGCACCCGAACCAAGGTCCCCGGCCCCTCATAAAAAACGCATGGACAGATCAATCGCTCGCACATTCTTGGTAAGTGCACCAACTGAAATATAATCTACCCCTGTTTTAGCTGCGTCATGAATATCTGCAAGGCTGAATCCCCCTGAGGCCTCAAGCCGCGCCCGGCCAGCGGTAATCCTGACGGCCTCGCGCAGGTCATCCAGTGTAAAATTATCCAGGAGAATAATTTCAGCTCCGGCAGTAATCGCTTCTTTCAATTGATTGAGTGATTCCACCTCCACTTCAATGCGATTTTCAGGGTAACGTTGCCGTGCAGCCAGTACTGCCTCTGCTATTGAACCCGTGGCTGCAATATGGTTTTCCTTAAGCAGGATGCCGTCGAATAAACCAAGTCTATGATTGAATCCACCACCACAACGAACTGCGTATTTTTGCGCCTCCCGCAGGCCGGGAATAGTCTTGCGGGTATCCAGGAGTTTGGTAGTCGTCCCGTTTAATGCCTTTGCGTACTCACGCGCGACAGTCGCTGTGCCGGACAGTGTCTGGATAAAATTCATGGCGGTCCGTTCTCCGGTGAGTAACGGACGGGTGGGACCTTCAAGAATGCATAGTTCCTGATCTTTATGAATCTCGTCCCCGTCCTCTGCTTTCCAGCGGATCG
>JACQHV010000262.1 GCA_016198885.1 Gammaproteobacteria bacterium | reverse complement strand
CGCCATAGGCCAGCCCGATGGGTGCGATGAGTGGTGCCAATACAATAATGGCCGAATAAATATCGATGAAACAACCTATCACCAGAAGAAATCCGTTCAGCGCCAGCAGAAAAATCCAGGGCTTTTCTACGGACTGTCTTACCCATTCCACTACTATTTCGGAAATCTGGGCGTCAACCATGTAATTGGTTAACCCCAGCGCCACCCCGAGAATGAGCAGTATCCCGCCAACAAGCATTCCGCAATCAACCAGTACACGCGGCACATCTTCGTGCATCGACAGGTCACGATGAATTACCACCTCTACAATGAATGCATAGAACGCTGTCATTGCCGAAGCTTCGAGCGGAGTCATCTTGCCGCTGAACATGCCTGACATCAGGACAAGGGGTAGAAACAACTCCCACTTGGCTGCCCAGACAGAGTTCAGTGCGCGTTTTGTATTAAATGAGGTTGACACACCCCCTTTAACTGAAGATTGCATACGAATCCCCCACAAGACGGTAATAGTGAACATGAGCATTGCCGGCAGCAGGCCGGCCAGAAACATTTCTTCAATAGTGATGTTGGCGATAATGGCATAGAGGATAAGCGGCAGGGCCGGCATCAGCAGCACACCTGCAGAACCTCCCCCGGTTATCAGACCCAGCGATCTTTGCTCGCGATATCCGGATCCAACAAGCAACGGCATCATGAGCCCGCCGAGCGCGAGGATGGCTACGCCGGATGCACCGGTAAAGGAGGTGAAAAAGGTTGCAGCCAAAACTGTTGCAATGACCGGGCCGCCCGGTAACCTTCCAAAGCAGGCGTCAAATAATTCAATCAGACGGTGCGGCGCCCTGCTTTCCGCGAGAAAATATCCAGCCAGCGTAAACAAGGGAATGGAAGGAAGGAGATGATTTGAGACCAAACTGTAATGATCAAGGACCATGGCTGCCAGTGGTATACCATGAGACCACATGAGAATAAGAGCGGCTCCGGCAACTACTGCAAATACTGGCGCACCGAGTATGGCTGCGCACAACAAGAGTACAAACATTATGATAAGGATCCCTGAAGACGGAACCGGCGTACTTTTCAGAAAGACTAATAGTGCTATGCCCATGCATACACTGAAAACCATATCAAGCATGCCTTTTGACGCGCCATTTATCATGTGTATTGTTATCAGGGCGAAGGCAACCGGGAGTGAGAGTTGTGCCATCCAGACCGGGACACCGTAGGCAAGGATGATGTTTGCCGCACGTTCTGTCTCGACGAAACCCAGGCTGGAGACAAACAACACCACGCAAATTACGGCAGCAACAGTATTACTGAAAAATCGTGCATATTGTTCTGCTTTTTTGGGTAAGAAACTGATCCCTGCAAATGCAAGCAGGCGTTTCTCACGTGCGGCGACTGCTGCACCAATCGTTGCAACTGCCAGAGTAATGTGTTGCACCAGTGAATTGATGTTTTCGATCCCGACTTCAAACAATGCCCGCAATACCATTTCTGCGATCGGCAGCAGCATCATTGCAGCAAGCGCCAGGGCTACGAACAAATCCTCGACTGCGATTGCCTGGCCAGCCGCCCATGTTGCAAACGACCTGATTCTGACAGTCGAAGTTGCCACTGGATCCAATGGGACGGATATCATGGTTTTTGCGCCCGGTATTCGGCCAGTAATTGAACCACCTGATCAAATTTGTCCGCCGGCACCATCCCGCCGCGTACGAGTGGCCATACCTCGCGGATCGTTTCCTGCCACTGTTGCTCAATCTCCGGCGTAGGGTGGTGTACCGTGAGTCCACGTGTCTGCATGGCCCTGATGGTATTTTCGTCCTGATCAGAACGGTGTTCGCGCAACGTTATGCCTGCCTTGAGTGCCGCATTACGCAAGGCGTCCCGCGCCTCAGGCCGCATGGCCTCCCAGGCACTGTTGGTGATCACGGTTGCGCCTACAATAGGCACCCAGTTCATGCGCAGCATGTGTGTGGTTTTTCCGTAGAGCTGAAAGGCAAGGGCCCACATGGGGGCAACCGGCACCACGTCGATCATGCCGGTCTGCAGGGAGGTCAGGATGTCTGAAAGCTCAAGGACTACGGGGTGATAATCCAGAGACTTCATTAAGCCAACCTGCGCTGGGTTACCCGACCATTGAAAAATCCTGGCGGTTTTATAATCCTCCGGAGTCAGCCGTGATGTCGTTGAAAAGAACTGTACCCAGCCGCCTTCTCCCCAGAATAACACCACGAATCCTTTTTCGTGCAACCGTTGCTCCAGTTCCGCTCGCACATGCTCATGAACAAAATCAAATTCATCCCAGGAACGGAACATCAGCGGCATGAACTGAAGCGCTGTAACGGATTCATCAATTTCTTTGAGGCCGGCCACGGACAACATCGCTGCATCAAGTTGTCCGATACGCATGCGCCTGACGGTATTCGCTTCTGTCCCCTGTGTACCGTCCGGATAGATAATAAAGCGTGAATTACCGCCCTGCGCACTTTGCCAGGCAGCCCCCATTTCCTGGATCACACGGTGATATATGGAACCTTTGGGGGCGACGGTCGCAAGTTTGATATTCATTGACTCGGCTGCGAAAACACGTGGTGTAGTTGCTGTAACCAGAACTATCAAAAGCAGCATGGAAAATAGACGAGAGTGTTTTACTGTTTTTTTCATGGAAATCATGTTTTATTTACTCCGTGAAATATTCATCTGTTCTGGCCTGCAACCACCGTGCACGGCGTTGCATGATCAGGTTGGTGAGTCTCCAGTCAGGGCGTGTATCAACATTGATTTCAAGTGCCTGATTGAGAAGATTTGTAAATTCGTTGCGGTTCTGTTCCTTGATTGCAACAGTTTCCGCCAATGCCACGTAGGGCGCTGCCTGCATGCCTTTCGAAAGTTCCAGGGCGCGGTCAAAATGATCGCGAGCACGTTGCACTGCATCTGGCACTATAGTGCTGCGGCTCATTTCATAACTGATAAGAAATACATGCAAAGCACCGTTGTCGAATTTTTCATCAATCTCGCAGGCGCGCATCATAAGTGCTTCCATGGCAGGCAGATCGGCCAAAAGGAAGGGATCATCCTTGCCGAGCGAAATAGCTGCGGCCCATGCAACACCAGTCCAGTACATCAGTGCGACGTCATCGGGCTGTGTTGCAGCTGCAGCCGCTCGCGGGTCGATACGCAACCGTTCAATAAAATCCGGATGTAAAACAGCCAGGCCACGCAGGCCGTAGTCTCGCGCCCGCAGATACAACCGCCGCGCCCGCTCACGCTGTGCATATGCTGCAGTAATGTCGTAATGTTCCAGTTCATCTGCGGGAAGTTGCACGTAGGCATATGCATACTGGGTGAAGCCCTTTGCGGCAGACAGAAGCAGTCCGCGATGATCTGGTGTGCTTTCCAGTAGTGATTCAATGGTCTTGAGCCCGAAGGGTGTTGCCGCACCGACAAGATCAATATCTTCATCCGACGCATAGACGGTACCGCTTTCTGCGAGTGCGTCCGCGAGCTGGGTTGTAGCAAAATGCCGGATTGAGCAGCCAGTGATGCTGATAACTATTGCGACAAGTAACGTAGTGACTGTACTAACCCGGCGCAAAACCATATAAACACGTCCGCCAAAGTTATCGTGTGTTACCTGCATCTCGTTTTCCCCTCATTCAAACGACGCTTTGGGACCCTGTTGTATTAATGGAGCAGGGTTCAAATACATTGCGTCAAAATATAGATAGGGGAGCGCAAGAGGACTACCTACAGTCGTCTTACAATTGACTTACAAATGAATTACAGGACAGAATTTTAATTAAAGTTGATCAAGCATATAGAGGTCATCCTGATCAAGTTCCACATTCACTGCCTTTAAACTGTCAGTAATACTGCTGACTTTACTGGCCCCCGGGATGGGGAGAATGTGTTCACCTTTATGCAATAACCAGGCAAGTGCGATCTGGTAAACAGATACGCCGTGTTTATCTGCAATCTTCTTGATGTTTTTATTTGTTGCGAGTTTCACATGATCAAAATGTCCGCCAACGGGACTGTGTGGGATGAAAACAATCCCTTCCCTGGCACACAGTTCAACAACGCCATTCTTGAAAGATTTTTTCTCCAGCACGTTGCAGCGGTTTTGCACTGACAATATCTGAGTGACAGACAAGGCGACGCGGATTTCCCGGGTATTTACATTGGACAGACCGATATGTTTGATCTTTCCTTCGAGTTTCAAGCGCGCCAGTTCACCCACCGATTCCATCAGCGGCACATTGGGATCGGGTGCGTGCAACTGATAGAGGAATATGCACTCGGCATTGAGATCCTTGAGACTCTTTTCACAGGATGCCCTGAGCCACTTCGGGCTGGCATCTGTATCCCATCCACCCTTCGGCCGTCTGAGACCACCTTTGGTTGCGACGATAATATCATCGAGCTTGCCGAGTTTCGCTAATGCCTTGTGTATCAGGTGTTCATTGTGCCCGACATCGTTATCATCAATGCAATACACATTCGCGGTATCGATAAAATTGCCGCCGCCTTCAATAAATGCGGTAATTACCTCTATGGCAGTGGTTTCATCCGGGCGGGTGTCCAGAGATAAAGGCATTGCTCCCAGCCCGATTACCGTAACCTGCTTTCCGGTATTGCCTAATTGTCTTTGTCTGTGCATCTTCTTTAACATTCCACTGCGCAATCAAGATAAGGCAAATAATTAACATTCCGGCCATGGTCACGCAGAAATACGGCCACTGTCTTGCGGTGGTCGTTGAAAAATCCATTAAGATCGTGAACATTTTTCTGCCCGTCCTTATGATGGATATTCCATATGATATCCTCTTCCCCGATAAGATTGGCCAGCGTATAGGGTTTTACTTCCTGGCGAATATGATCCAGCTCAGACAGATCGATGATATCCGTCGTGGGATAGAACCAGTATCCGGAGTGAATAGTAATCTGATCCTCAGTGACATGAATCCGTTCTTGTTTGAGCGAAGGGATAATCAGGAGTGGAATGAGCAGCGTTGCATAGAAGGTCCCGCGTGATGTTCGTTTTGCGATTTTCAGTTGCCAGAGGATAAAACTGATAAAGGCGATAATGCAGAATGTCAGGCCCCAGGCAAGGATGCGTTCTCTGGAACTGGCAAGCAACAGACCACCATCCGGATCAATGAAAAGGGTTGCAGCGTAGAAATACCTGAGTATTGATTCGAGCGTGGACATCGATACATTATAATGAAAAGGCAACCGGGTTGTATTTATCGATGTTTTGTAAATCCATATTAATGATTCTGCGATGTGAATGATTGAAATTGTGTTAACTGCTTTTTTTGGCATTGTCATTGGTCTCTCCCTGGGATTGACCGGTGGCGGTGGTTCAATTTTTGCCGTCCCTTTACTGATTTACGGGATCGGACTGCCCCCAGTGCAAGCAGTGCACATCTCGCTTGCTACGGTGGCGGTGACGGCGCTGATTGGGGCTGTTCAGACAGTAAAAGAACATTTGCTTTTATGGCAACCTGCGGTCGTCTTTATTATCGGGGGTATGATTGGCGCACCACTGGGAGTGATGTATACAAAACTCATCGACGGGCGCTGGATAGTGTCAGGT
>JACQHV010000255.1 GCA_016198885.1 Gammaproteobacteria bacterium | reverse complement strand
GGGCATTACAGGCTGACGAATTGAAGAATGTCTTTACACAAGTTTATACATTAATAAATAAACGTCCGGAACCCGAACCGGAAGTAATTACACCTGAACCTGTTCCTGCACCGCCGCCACCTGTTGAAGTTGCCCCGCCACAACCTGTCATTATTGAAGTGCCGGTACAACCAAAAGCCATGGATGAGGAAGAACGGCTGCGTTCAATGATGATACTCATCGCCCTGGCAGTTCTGATTTTTGCCGTGATTATTATGGTGATGATGCTCATTCGTGGCAGTCGCAAAAAGGCAGGTGAAGAAGAGTATGCGCAGGAAGCCTATTTGCAAGATATCAATGGCTACACAAAACAGGCCTCATACAAGCTCGGCAATGTACCAACCATGCTGGGCCGTGTAGCTGGCCAGGATTCTGAACATTTAAATTATATCGTGATTCCTGAAACAACTATTGGCCGCCGGCATGCACTGATTGAATATAAAGATTTCGCATATTGGATTGTGGACCAAGGCAGTATCAACGGCACATTTGTCAATGATCAACTGATAAGCAGCGAAGTTCGCTTAAAGCACGGCGACAGAATCAGGTTGCACAAACTTGAATTTGAATTTCTCATGCCGGAGATGGTGGATGCAGGTATGACAGTGGTATCAAAAACAGTTCTTGCCAGTCAACCAAAAGGCACTACTGACGAACAGACAATTGCACGCGGCGGCAGTAGTGCTCCTGCACAGGATGAGACTGATCTGCCTGAGCCGGATTTTGATCTTGATACAAATATACCTTCAGCACTGGGCCCGGATTCTGAGGAAGAAGATACTGTTATCAAGGGATCATCAGCGCCAGTATCTGATAATGGTGGTGATGAAACTATCATGCTGGATGATGAAGGCAATGGAACACAAACATCCCAGAATGATGATGAGGCGACAATCCGTCCAGATGAGAGTCTTGATGATATGACTGTTGATAATTTACTGGATATTGACGATGAATCAGAAAAGGGCCGTGGGAAAAAATAAGTTTCGTACTCCGATTCATGATTAAAATATTCTGATTGTGACCTTTAATTGAATTAACCTTCCGAATATATTTTTTCTAATCTTCTTTGCGGGTTTTATACACGGTATTTCCCATGCATAACCGCATTAAACTGCTGCGCCTGATGTCCGATGGGGAATTTCATTCAGGGCAAGTTCTGGGCAGGACGCTCTCAATTTCCCGTACGGCGGTTTGGAAAATAATCAAATCTTTTCGGCAGTATGGTCTTAATGTGTATTCAATCAAAGGCAAAGGGCATCGTTTGTCTCAAGCCATAGAATTTATTGATAATGATCGTTTGCTGTCTTGTATAAACCCTGAAATCAGAAGGCTTATCCGTTTCATAACGATTCATTCAGAGATAGATTCAACCAACGAGTATCTGCTGAGAAAGTCAGAGGGTACTGAATTTCATGGTCATGTCACCCTGGCGGAATTTCAGTCGTCAGGCCGGGGACGGCATGGTAATACCTGGATCTCACCATATGGAGCGGGAATCTGCCTTTCCATTGGCTGGCATTATGATCCTGTACCTGATTTCCTGGCATTACTTTCACTTGCGGCGGGTATTGCAGTAATACGCACACTGAAAGAATTTAAAATTAATAATGCAGGACTGAAATGGCCTAATGATATCATCTGGCAGGGGCGTAAGCTTGGCGGTACTTTACTTGAGATGCGAGGTGAATCAGCAGGTCCTTGTAATATCGTATTGGGTGTGGGTGTTAATTTTGCCTTTCCAGGGGGAGAGGTTGAAATGATCGATCAGCCATGGATTGATATAGCAGGCATCAGGAAGCCATTACCATCCCGTAATATACTTACTGCCGCGTTAATTTCTGAAATAGTGCAGGTTCTGGCCGATTTTGATGAAAAGACAATACCCGGAATTATTGAAGAATGGCGCCGATATGATTGTATGAAGGGACGACGTATGACATTACTCTTGCCCGGTGAATCCGTTACAGGGCAGATCCTTGGGATCGACAATAATGGCTCATTACTCATGTCAATAAATAATAAGGTAAGACGATTCAACTCAGGCGAGATCAGTTTGAGGGCCCTGCAGTGAATTTACTGGTTGATATAGGAAACAGCCGAATTAAATGGGCTATGCATGATGTTTCGGGGCTTTCAGCCTGCCATGCCATGTTTTACGATTTCTCCAATTTGATGAATGTACTTGATAGAGGATGGAAAAACATATCCGCACCGGATCGCGTGTTTATATCCAATGTAGCCGGTAATAAAGTCGCCGATAAATTCATCCGCTGGGTAAATAAACATTGGCAAGTGCAACCGGTCTTTGCCGGTGTAACAAATACAGCATACGGGGTGAAGAATGCCTACGCAGAAATCACTCAATTGGGCATCGATCGATGGCTGGCGGTGATTGCTGCCTGGCATAATTATCATTCTGCGGCATGTATCGTAGATTGTGGCACTGCAATTACTATTGACGGATTGAGCGATGGAGGTCAACACCTGGGGGGTCTGATAATGCCAGGCAGGGAGATAATGCAGCAGGCATTATTCCAGCAGACGCATGGTATTCCCGAACCTGGGAATGTTGAGGTCAACGAAGGTTTTACCAACAATACTGCACAAGGTGTCGTAACCGGTTGCAGCATGGCAATTGTGGCTCTTATTGATCGAATAGTGCATGACATGCGCAGTAAATTTGATGAAAAATTGGTATGTGTGATCACAGGTGGTGATGCAGGAAATATAATTAATCTGTTGTCGGTTGAATTTATCCATGAACCTCATCTAGTGTTACATGGTCTTGCATTGATGGCTGAAAAGAACTCATGAAGTGGTTATTCATACTTTTATTATTATTGAATCTTATTTATTTCGGTTGGGAGCTGGATCGCCAGGCGAAGATTGCATTCAGAAATTTTGCTCCACCGCTGGTAATACCTGCCGATGTCAAGAAACTGGCCCTGTTGCGTGAATTGACAACTCTTCCTCCATCGAAATATTCGCGTGATGAGAGCGATGAAAATGAAGTTGTTGAGGAAAACATTACAACCGGGCAGGAAGACCTGCTGACTGAATCCGATCAATCTGCGGCGGGTAATCAGGAAAACACACAGACAGAATCAGAACAGCCGGTGGCTGATGTCATGATCAAGGAAGAATTTGCACAGGATCTTGTTACCAGTCTGCCTGATATCAGTATCCCCGGTATTCCTGACGCGACTCAATCTGCCATGGAATTATGTTTTTCCTATGGCCCCTTCCCGGATGATCATCAAACCAAGGATCTTATGGTGTGGTTTGAGGCGCGACAAATATCAGTGCATCAACGTTTGGAAACAGAGAAAGAACACCAGTTGTTCTGGATTTATCTTGCACCACAGGTATCACGAGACAGCGCCATTGAAGCCATCGAAGAGCTAAAAAATAAAGGTATAAAGGATTACCGGCTGATTGAAACGGGGAATCTACAGAACGCTATCTCACTGGGTCTGTTTTCAACCCAGGCCTCGGTTAACAAGCGTTTAAACGAGCTGAAAAATAAGGGTTACCAGCCGATCGTCGTTCCCTATCGTGACGCAAAGGCAATCTACTGGGTAGACGTTAAACTCATCAATCAACAGAATCTGCTGACTGACATGTTCAGTGATTTTCCGGCCAGGTTTAATTCTGTCCCGGTTAAATGCGATGAAATTGCGTTGCTGCAAGTTAGCCCCTAAAATACTGCGCCAGACCTCGAATTCAAAATAACTTATTGTTAAATTTAATATTGTGCCGGGTCTAATGCCCCGATAGTTAAATGGTATAACCGGTGATTTGTAATCACCTGTTGGGGGTTCGATTCCCTCTCGGGGCTCCATTAG
>JACQHV010000258.1 GCA_016198885.1 Gammaproteobacteria bacterium | reverse complement strand
TTGTGGGTGATCGTGGTTAATTATAATTTTGCAGGGGATTTCAAGTGTTTCGGGGATTCAGCTCTCTCAGTATCGATACTAAAGGCCGTCTGGCAGTGCCCAGCCGTTACCGGCATCGGCTCATGTCCATATCTGAGGGCAATTTAATCCTGACTCTCAATCCCCTGGATAGGTCCCTTTGGCTATATCCCCTGTCTGAATGGGAATTAATCGAATCCAAACTGGCAAGTTTGTCTGAATTTGACAAACAGGGCAGGCGTGCAAAGCAAATGATGCGAGGTTATGCAACCGACTGTCAATTGGATGGTCAGGGTCGGATCCTGATTCCGCATGAATTGCGAGACTACGCAGGACTTGGAAAACAGGCGGTTATTCTGGGTCAAGGTAATAAGTTTGAAATATGGGATGAACAGGCATGGAACAAACTGCGTGATGAATGGTTGCATGAAGTGGGTAAGGATTCCGGAGAGCCTTCAGACGCCCTTAAATCCCTGTCGTTATGATTGACCAAATATAAGTGAATGAATATTACGGAGTATGACCATACACCGGTACTGTTAAATGAAGTATTACAGGGTCTTAAAGTAAGTCCGGGTGGTTTTTATGTCGACTGTACTTTTGGACGAGGAGGACACAGCAGGGCGATCTTGCGACATCTTTCTGAACAGGGACGATTAGTTGCCATTGATAAGGACCCTGATGCAATTGCGGCTGCTAATGATGAGATGCGTAATGATCCAAGAATAACGTTATTACATGGACCATATACGATGTTGAAGAAACTGATTGAGGCACATAAGATGTTGGGTCAGGTTGACGGTATATTATTTGATCTTGGCGTCTCCTCTCCACAACTTGATGATCCCGCACGTGGTTTCAGTTTTCAAAAAGATTGCATGCTGGATATGCGTATGGACAACACCAGAGGTATGACAGCAGCTGAATGGTTAAGCAGCGCGCGGGAAGCGGAGATCACTGAGGTGCTGCAACGTTATGGTGAGGAACGATACGCCAGAAGAATTGCCAGGGCAATTATAAGGAAACGTTCCGAAAAACCTTTTAGGACCACACAACAACTTGCGCAGCTGGTTTCGGAGGCTGTTCCGACAAGAGAAAAAGATAAACATCCTGCTACCCGGACTTTCCAGGCCATACGTATTTTTTTGAATAATGAACTGGATGAATTATCTATAACGCTCAAACAGACAATTGACGTATTGAAAATTGGAGGTCGATTAGTGGTTATCAGTTTTCATTCTCTGGAAGACAGACTGGTAAAACGGTTTATGCGAAATGAATCACGCGGAGATAAATTTCCTCCTGAAATACCCGTGACACACGAATTAATTACACCAAGATTGAAGATTATCGATAAACCGATTTATCCCTCAGAAAAGGAAATTAGTGAAAATCCACGTGCCAGAAGTGCAGTGATGAGAATTGCAGAACGGGTGAGAGGATGAAGATGTTTGTTTTTTGGATTCTTGCATCGGCAGTATTTATTTCTGCGATGGAAGTTGTTGTGGCCCGTCATCAGGCACGTAAATTATTTGTTGAGATTCAATCACTCGAAAAAACCAGAGATGAATTGAATGAAGAATGGGGTCGTTTGCAACTTGAACAGAGTACCTGGGCTACTGATATACGTATAGAGTCTCTTACGCGAAGTGAATTGGGCATGAGAACACCAGACATAAATTCTATTGTATTGTTGGCTGAATGATGCGAATTCAACAATCCCGCTTCTACACCTTGCGTCGATGGTTATCGCTTGGACTCTATATGATTGGAATGTCTGTGTTAATGTGGCGGGCCATAGATTTGCAGATTCTGAACAAGGAATTTCTTCAGGAGCATGGAGATGCGCGGGCATTGCGTGTCGTAGATGTACCTGCTCATCGCGGAATGATTATGGATAGAAATGGCGAACCGCTCGCAATTAGCACACCGGTAAATTCTATTTGGGCAATTCCCCGTAAGATACTGTTGTCAGAAATGGATTTATCGCCCCTGGCTGCCCATCTGGATTTAAGCGTGAATGAGCTGAATACGTTATTAAAGGATCGTGTTGGTCGTGAATTTGTATATTTAAAGCGCCATATTGATCCAGCAATGGCAGAAAAGGTGATGGAATTGAATATCCCCGGTATTTCATTACAGCCTGAATTCAGGCGGTTTTATCCTGCAGGTGAAGTAACTGCGCATATCATTGGATTCACGAATATTGACGATGTTGGTCAGGAAGGGATCGAACTTGCTTATGATGAATGGTTAAGAGGAACAAGTGGCAGCAAGCGGGTTCTGAAAGATCGACTGGGCCGTATTGTGGAAAATATTGAAAGTATAAAAACGCCGAAACCCGGTAAAACACTGGAACTGAGTATTGATCGCAGAATTCAATACCTGGCTTATCGTGAATTAAAATCAGCAGTAAATTTGCACCGTGCCCGGGCCGGATCAATAGTCATGCTTGATGTAAAAACCGGTGAGGTCATGGCCATGGTTGGACAGCCATCATATAACCCGAATAATCGTACTGATTTAAAGAGTGAATATTTTCGCAATCGGGCTGTTACCGATGTTTTTGAACCAGGATCAACCTTAAAACCGTTTACAATCGCAGCAGCATTGGATTCCGGTATTTATTCTCCTGTTACCACTATCGATACCCGTCCTGGTTATATCAAAGTCGGCGATCATATTATTCGTGATATACAAAATTATGGCGTTATTGATATAGCAACGGTAATAAAAAAATCCAGTAATGTGGGCGCTACCAAGATTGCATTATCACTGGAACCAAGCAAATTATGGGAGACATTATCCAGCGTGGGGCTGGGCCAAACGACAGGTAGCGGATTTCCCGGGGAATCGGCAGGTCATTTGAATGCCTATAATAATTGGTCTGAGTTAGAACTTGCGACAATTTCATTTGGTTATGGTCTGTCGGTTACCACCTTGCAACTTGCTCAAGCGTATATGGTGTTGGCAGCTGATGGAATGATGTTGCCCGTATCTTTCCAGAAAATAACTGAACCTGTAGAAGGCAGGCGTGTGATCTCAATGGAGATAGCAGGTCAAATCCGCGCTATGCTGGAGGCGGTCGTACAAAAGGAAGGAACCGGACAACGGG
>JACQHV010000247.1 GCA_016198885.1 Gammaproteobacteria bacterium | reverse complement strand
GGCCAGGGTCTGGGCTTCATTAATAAAACGGTCCAGTCCCCATTTGAATTGTTCACCATGTTCGCCGGAAAGAGGATGGATGGAAGAATCACCTTCGCGCACAGCCAGTTCAACCGGCAGATATTCCTTAATCGCCACCAGCTTGTTCAGATTGGTATCATCTGCAAGATAGGTAATGCCAAATCCACCCTGTCCCAGTATCTTCGTAATGAGATACCAGTGAAGTTGATAGCCAGGTTGAAGAGAATTTCTGTGTTGGTCCATACTTGACAATTTATAGTTAATCCATCACCAGGACGGCGGCTCCTCGAATATCACCTCGTCGAAGTCTGGTCAGCGCTTCGTTGGCACTGGCCAATGTAAACGTTTCCGTTTCAGTATGAATCGGTATAGTGGGAGCCAGGGCAAGGAACTCTTCACCGTCACGCCGGGTCAGGTTTGCAACAGATTTTATACTACGTTCCCCCCAGAGAATATGATACGGAAATGACGGGATTTCAGTCATGTGAATCCCCGCACACACCACTATACCGCCTTTCCTTAATGACCTTAACGCACAAGGGACCAGATTGCCGACAGGCGCATAGATTATCGCTGCATCGATCAGTTCCGGCGGTCTCTCGTCAGAACTCCCCGACCAGACAGCACCAAGTTTTTTGGCAAATTCCTGCGCTATTTTATCGTCCTGCCGGGTAAAGGCATAAACTTCCCGCCCTTCGTATATCGCAATCTGGGTCACAATATGCGCAGCCGCACCAAATCCATACACTCCCAAACGCCTGGCATCGCCGGCCATTCGAAGTGATCGAAAACCAATCAATCCCGCACATAATAACGGGGCTGTCTCTACATCAGACATTTCGTTTACCAGAGGAAAAACGAATCGGGGGTCAGCTACAGTATATTCAGCGTAACCGCCATCAATCTGATAACCCGTAAAACGCGCATCATCACAAAGGTTTTCATTCCCTGAAGTACAGTAACGACACTTGCCACAGGTATAACCAAGCCAGGGGACGCCAACACGATCACCAGGTTTAAACTGTTCAGCCTTTATTCCGGCTTCCACCACCTCACCTACTATCTCGTGACCGGGGATCAACGGCAGTTTCGGTTCAGGCAGATCTCCGTCACATACGTGCAGATCGGTCCTGCACACAGCACAGGCACGAACACGAATCAATACGCCTTCCGGTCCAACTTCAGGTGTGTTTACGTCACTAAGCACAAGCGGCTGTCTCGCAGCCTCGAGCATCATTGCCTTCATACAAGAAACCTGGTTTAAAGTAGAGGTATTTTAAATCGGGATACAAGCAAAAACGATCTCTGAATAACCATATACATCCGGTAATACTGGATAAATAATTATTACCCAATACCTACTGGAACTTCTGTAAGATTTGGTTAGATAACTCATTTATTACATGACCATGCCGGAGGGAAAATCGATGCCCAGAATAAAAGCTACCTTTGCCAATCAACAAGGTGAATTACTCTCCGGACTACTGGAAACGCCGGATGAAATGACCATGGCTTATGCCCTTTTTGCTCACTGTTTCACCTGCTCAAAAGATGTCGCTGCTGCCTCACGCATAACACGTGCGCTGTCAAAAAAGGGAATTGCTGTTTTACGTTTTGATTTTACGGGATTGGGTAACAGTGACGGTGATTTCGCCAATACTGATTTTTCATCAAATCTTTCGGATCTGAATGATGCCGCAAAGTATCTGGAGGAAAATTATACTGCCCCCGTTATGTTGATTGGGCATAGCCTGGGTGGTGCTGCTGTACTTGCAGCAGCACAATCCATCCCATCTGTCAAAACCGTTGTTACCATCGGCGCACCTGCGACCGCCAACCACGTTGAACATCTTTTTGCAGATGTAAAAAAAGACATCATAAAAAATGATGAAGCCATTGTTGATTTGGGAGGCAGAAAATTTACGATTAAAAAGCAATTCCTAAATGATATCAGCAGTCATAATTCAACAGAACACATCAGCAAGCTTGGCAAGGCCCTGCTGATATTCCATTCCCCTGTCGATAATATTGTTCCGATTGAGGAAGCGGCAAAAATTTATTCTTCTGCAAGGCATCCGAAGAGTTTTATATCGCTTGATAAGGCTGATCATTTATTATCCAGGCGTGAAGATTCGGAATATGTCGCCGATATTATTGCAAGTTGGGCTGGACGTTACCTCGGCATTACAAAATTAGAGGAAGAACGCTCGTCAGGAACCTCACCTGGAGTGAAAAGCGGTCATGTTTTGATTACTGAACAGAACCAGCTATTCACCCGGCGCATTTATGCAGAGAACCATCAGTTTATTGCAGATGAACCTCTTGCCTACGGCGGTACTAACCTCGGGCCAAATCCCTATGAATATTTACTCGCGGCCCTTGGCGCATGTACATCAATGACTATTCGCATGTACGCCAATAGAAAGAATATTAACCTGAAAAACGTCGAGATTATCCTGAATCACTCACGCATTCATGCTGTAGACTGTACGGAATGTGAATCACAATCCGGTTTTGTTGATAAAATTGAAAAATCAATCAAAGTGGAAGGGGATCTTTGCGAAGAAGAGAAACAAAAACTGCTCGAGATTGGTAACAAATGCCCTGTCCATAAAACATTAACTAATGAAATTCTGATTAAATCAGTAATTTCATAAGTTATTTTTTAAATAACTCATCCAGTTTTTTCCTGGATTTTTCAGCTTCAGATAACGCACTTTCTGAATCATTTTCGCTGGATTCAAGACCGAACATTGCATCAAGTCCCACTTTTGCTGCATGTGACTGCAAGTTTGTCCTTGTGGTGTAAGCGTTTGGTCTTGGTTTGAAATAGTCACAAAAGTTCGCGCGTTCCTTTTCTTTTACAAAATCAGCAACCGGTTCACGGCATTGATCGGCAACGTGTGGATCATAAAACTCACAGAGTTTGCACACATGCAACTCGGCATGACATGCCTTGCACTCCGACAGGCGGCCGAGAGGTAAAGGCAAATCTTCAATAGATTTACCGCACTTCCAGCAAACAAGACCATGACTCATTGTGATGAATGATAAAGAATTATTACTGACAATTATATGATCTTGTTGGGCGCTCAGCCTGTTATCAGGAGTTTCATGCCCGAAAAATATACAGGTCAGAGGCCACAAGGCCCCTGACCTGTTATAAATATACCACCGGAATTAAAACGTATAGGAACAGAGCAGGGCATGTTCAAATAGAGGTATTGCTTCATTCAACATACCCTCATGCATCAATGTATAAGATTCCTTCCTGCGCTGATGCGACGCCTGTATCACTTCGAGAATGGCGTCAATTACCAGTTGTGGTTGATCAAGATGGATATAGTGTCCGCTACGCGCAGCCACAATATGGGCATGACGCGGGCCCCGGACAGCGAGCTCACTTTGTAAATCAAGCCAGAGTTCCTCCATCAAATCTCCATGAGGAGTCTCTGGCCATACACGCATACCTCTGGTAAGCACAAAAAGCGGTACGTCCGGAAGTTCTCTTTCGTTTTGCACTTCCGCTGCACTCTGTTCGTAGTTCAAATATTCCTCACCCATTGCCTGTCGTAACGTAACGCGGTTCAGCAACTCATACACAATGCTCTTGAGTTCTTCCGGAATCATGGGATGCACTTCTGGACGTGCAAACCGGACAATTACATATTCTCCCTTGATGCTGGGCGCCAGCTTTATATTAATAGGCGGCTCATGAAAGCGTTCCACCTGTTCGGCATGTGAGGAATCCACCAACACGAGCCCTGCCGTTGCGTACGGATAACGACTTGCGAACAATTGCATGTTGTACCCCCCGAAGGAATGTCCAACCAGGATATAGGGGCCGCGGATGCGGGCCTTATTCAGGAGCGCAAATAATTCATCGGCGATTTTGGAACTGGTGCGCGGTGAGGGGCCAGGATCACTCCAGCCATAGCCCGCACGGTCATAGATACAGGCCTGAACATGTTCAGCCAACACCCTTTGTACCGGGAGCCATTCCAGAGAAATTCCACCCAGACCGACGTCCATGATAACCGCAGGGCTGCCACTGCCCAGGCAATAAATATGCAGCCGGTGAGTACCGATATCTACCAGCTGGCCAGGAATTGGATATTGAGTTGAGGTTACGTCCTCAGCAGAAAGCGTGTGTAGCGGGGCTGATAGCAGGGTGAGCGCTATAAACAGCGGCGTACTCAACGGACGCAGCAACAAACGCAACAACATATGCAATGTCAGGAATTTCATAGCAATTACAATGAGTTTGTCTATTCATAGCGTTTAATTTAAATCTCACCTTGTTTACATAAGACCATGAATTATCTGAATAGTTTCAAAGGGTGTTTATCAGTTTTGCCGTTGGCAGGTATCGTCCTGATTGGTATCGGCTACTGCAGCTGTAATTTAATGCACCTGTTTGGGTAACGTACCCTGACTGGTGGTGATTTGCCATTCGGCCTGGTTAATGCCCTGTGTAAGGAGATTATGGAACATATATAGAAGTGATTTGTTTAAATTGAATGTTACACCCGCGCCCTTCTCCGGCAGAATTTCAATATGCAAATTTCCTTTCCCCGTATTCGCTGTTTTAACAGCAAATGCCAGAAAACCAGTCTCACCCAGTGGAAAATTCATACTTTTTTCCTGTTCAAAAGATTTTTCAAACGCACCAGCCTTGAACATTTGTTTGGTTTGTTGGCTCGAACCAATCGAATCTGCGCCACCGTGTTTATCCATTTCTTTAATAATGATATCCAGCAAGATCCCGGAAAACCTCCGCGTTAACCATAGCCGATATTCATCGCCTTTCTGCGTTGTCACTCTCAGCAACAAGCGATCCTCCTTGCTGGAATAAGTGACGTTTACCTGGTGCAGTTTGTCAGTCATTGGAATAAATAGAAAATTATCGCATATATTAATGTTAAGCGAATTGAAAACAATAATACTATATGTTTTGTCTTTTCAGATCCTGCAAGAGAAAGGTCTGATAATTCTGTAGTATCATTCAGACAAGTGCAGGGATAATACCGATACTATCTATAGCCGGCCGGGTGCTGTCTATAGTACTGTGCCAACTGTTCATATACTGCAGGCCATTGTCGCTTGAGAACATGAGCCGACTCGAAGAATACTTCGCTTACTACGGCAAAAAATTCCGCCGGGTTTTCTGCAGCATAGGCATCAATTACAGTCCCTTCACCTGCTTCGACCTGCGCTACATGCATTTCATAGGCATCACTCAATTCTTTTGCCCAGATCGCCTGATCCATATCCCGATGTAAAGGGGGCCGTCCGTTCGCAACTCCATCAAGAAGATCAAGTTTGTGCGCCATTTCATGGATAATGACATTGGACCCCGGTTCTCCCGCAACAATATTCTGCCATGAAAGAATAACCGGCCCGCTGTCCCACGCCTCCCCTGAATATGCATCACGGTCGACATGAACAACGCCATTTTCATCAACATTTTCATGTCGCGTGACGAATTCATCGGGGTAGAGGATTACGGAATGCCAGTGATTGTAGTCTTCAAACTTAAGATTCAGGATCGGAATACACGCCCCACAGGCAATACGGACTGCCATAATCTCAGTCAGCACCAGTTCTCCGGCAGGTTCAATGGATTTCTCATGCAGAAAAAGAGACGCAAGATCGCGCAGACGTTCCAGATCTGCCGGTGACAGGTGCGCAATTGCCCTGATTTGAGAACATGACTGCTTCCAGAGATCCTTGTCAATTCGTGACTTCCGCAGGATGCGCTCACGCCGCCAATTTTGCCAATTTGAAAACACGCTTCTTTTCAATCTTCACAGGTCATTCCGGGTTCTTATAATTAAACTTACAAGAACTGAATCATAATTGCACTAGTATTCAAAATGGAGCTTGAACGATGAAACGACCGTATATTTGGCTTGTCCCAATTCTTTTTCTCTATTCTTATACTACCAGCGTTTACACCGGCGGGCCTCCCGGCGCGGATGCAGAGGTGGTAACAATAAAATCACCGGCTGATATCAATTCAAAACAAAAAACACCCTATTTTATTGGCATTTCCGCAGACACTGCGGGCGCAAAGGTGATCTCCATGAGACTCGTCATCATTCCACCCCGAGGTACAGCCAAACCGCATTATCACGATGGATTCGAAGAGGCTGTTTATCTCATTCGGGGCATGGTCGAGACACGCTATGGAAAGAAACTTGAGAAATCTGTTATCAATGAGGCTGGCGATTTTATTTTTATTCCTTCAAATGTGCCCCATCAGCCACACAATCTGAGTGATACCGAGCCTGCGATTGCCATCATATCCCGTAATGATCCAAACGAGCAGGAACAACTAGTTCCTTATGATCCTTCTCCGGATGAATATACAAAGAAGCAGGGTTCACGCTTCCTGCAGAAGTGGATTAGCGCCGAGACAAGTTTATTTTCACTGAAATTCCGGGAATAACCTGTCCTGTTTTATATCTCATGACACTCGTATTTTTCATAATAGTCGGCTAAACTAGGTATGTTTGCATGTTAGTTTAGGTATTTCAGTAGTTCCATTTAAGGTATCTCCTGTAATTTGCTTCTTCTGATTTGCAACACAAAACACATTTTTCATTATTAATTAAAAGAGGTAAGAAACATGGCAACAGGTACCGTTAAATGGTTCAATGAATCCAAAGGTTACGGCTTTATTACACCGTCTGATGGCAGCCCGGACGTATTTGTACATTTCTCAGTTATCGAAGGAGAAGGTTTTAAGACCTTGAGCGAGGGTCAAACCGTACAGTTCGAGATGCAGAGAAGCGAAAAAGGGCCGCAAGCCACTCGCGTCTCAACCAAGGTCTGATACGCCGGTTGATATAGGTAAAACCCCATAGTTGCGCTATGGGGTTTTTTGTTTATACCCTGCCTTTACAGGGTACATGGGTTTTTAACGAGGAGACTCAGTTGAAGAAAATGTTTGTCAGTAACCTGCCCATCGACGCCTCGGAAGATTCTATACGCAAGTTGTTTTCTGAATTCGGCACGGTGCGATCCATACAGATAGCCACAGATATATTTACGCGCAAATGCCGCGGCTTCGGTTTTGTCGAAATGGAAGGGCACGAAGCGAGGGCAGCAGTTACGGGATTGGATGGCAAGTCCTATAATGGCAAATCCCTGCGCGTTCGCTTTGAAGATCCCCGCGCCAAACGTGGCGGACGTAGTGGCGGACGTAAACGCCATTAGTCTGAATTGGAAATTAATTAACCTTTATTGCGAAGTTGGATCTGTCTTTCTTTCTTTGGCTCACGAAGATTCACTTTTAATCAGAACGAATCAAGTCTAGATCAATCTGGTCAAAATCAGATGCTATCGGATGAGCGGGTGATGGAACTGCGCCTTCGCGTACCAGTTGCAGGGTATGCATGCCGGCTGATCGTGCAGCATCGAGTTCTTCTGCAATATCAGATAAAAACAGGATTTCATCCGCAGGCAACCCAATCGCCTTTACAATGACCTGGTACGCTATGGCGTCTCGCTTGGAGCCGACGCGCGTATCAAAATATCCTGAAAAGAGCGGCTTCAAATCGCCAAAGTCGCTGTAACCAAAAATGAGCTTTTGTGCGGTGACGGAACCGGAGGAAAATACATAGAGACGCAACCCTGCGGTATGCCATTCACGCAGCTTTTTCTCGGCATCCTCATACACATGACCGGTAAAATCACCCTGCCGGTAACCCGTCTCCCAGATCATCCCCTGCAGGGCCTTGAGTGGTGTAACCTTGCGATCTTCATCGATCCATGTGATCAGTTGCCGGACAACTTCAGCATCGTTGAGCTGCTTACCGGCGATGTCAGATACTTCGTCAAGTAATTTGCGTACCTCCGGATCGGCACCATGTGTCTCTATAAAATCACCGATGTGTTTCCGCGCATAAGGAAACAAGACTTCCTTTACGAAGGCAATCGATGATGTCGTGCCCTCGATATCCGTGAGGATAGCGTGAATCAAGACGTTACTTTTTAGTCTCTGAGGAGAGGCACATGGATGTGCCGTTTGCGGAGCAAAGGATGTAAAAACGCCGGGGATGACTTTTTCAGAGTTTTCACAAGGAAGCAGTGTACAGATCGTAGTCAGGAAATTGCTTGGCGATCTCGTTACCGGTGAAATTCCCCACCCAGCCATCCGGTGTGGTGAAAAAACGGATACATTTGAAATACGGTTTGGATCCCATGTCGAACCAATGAGTAGTGTTCGCCGGTACACTGATCAAATCACCTTTTTCACACAGCAGGGTATAGACCTTGCCGCCTACATGCAGATAGAACAAACCATTGCCTTCCACAAAAAAACGCACCTCAAAATCGGCGTGCGTATGTTCAGCGAGAAATTTCTGGCGCATGGTGTCCTTGTCCGGGTGATCCGGGTTGAGGCCGACCACGTCCACCTTCTGGAACCCATACTTCCGGTTTAGCTTTTCAATGGACTCCTTGTAGGCCGCCAGTACTTCATCCTGTCCGGCATCCTTGCCTAATGGTTGATTGGCTTTCCAGCGTTCAAGCTGCACCCCAATCCCGCTGAGTGTCTTGGCAATTTCAGGGAAATCAGTCAGTGTCTTGCCTTTGTCTTTGCCCTTATCCTTGTAAATTGTCAGAGTTGTCATGCCTGTACTCCTCCTCGCATCATTAATTCACATTTAAACAGAAATTCAAACGCCTCTACATGCCTGAGCGCCGCTTCCATTGTCTCACCCCATGTGTAAAAACCATGTCCGCGGATCAGATAACCATGGATCGGCTCATTGCTATCCATATAAGCATCCACCTTCTGCGCCAGTCGTGCAATGTTTTGATCGTTATCAAACACCGGGACCTTAAGCCTGTACTCATGAGTGTCGATGTCAGGAAAGGCCTTGAGTAACTCGTAATCAGCGAGAACCACTTCTTCATTCACCTGTCGCGACAATAGCGTGGCATACAGGGAATGGGGATGCAAGATTACGCACACCTTCGGGAAGCGTTGGTATATCTGCATATGCAGCCCGGTTTCTGCGGACGGTCGCCGGTTATCAAGCGATTGACCCTGGGCGTTCACCTGCATGATATCGTCCGTGGTCATACGCCCCTTGTGCCGTCCGGACACGGTAATCGCAAAACAATCATCCGCGACACGCGCCGAGAAATTACCACTGGTTGCAGGCACCATGCCCAGGTCATAGAGGATACGCCCTGTTTCAACCAGCTCACGCGCGTACTTATCAAAGTTGCGATCCATATCACAACAGAACTTCTACAGGAGAATTTGCCGGAAATATATCACAGGCCGTGCAGTGGTAGTGAAGAACAAAAAACATCAATGACCTTTTCCATATTTCGAATATAAGCGTTCACCGGCGCGGGTGGCTTCAGTCAATTCCGGTTGATTTAATTTTTTTGCGGCCCTTCTAAGCGCCAGCTTCGCATGTGGTTCATCTGCAGCCGCAGCGACATATAACCAGCTATAAGCCTTGACAAGATCCTGCTCAACGCCCATTCCCTTATTGTACATGACACCCACATAATACTGGGCGGGTATATGGCCGTGTTTTGCCGACTTTAAATACCAGCGGAAGGCAAGTGTGTCATTTTGTTCCAGCCCCAAACCTTTGGTATAGAGATTTCCCAGACGATATTGTGCCTTGGGATGGTCTTGTTCGGCCGCAAAGCGAAACCACATGGCAGCTTCCCGGGTATCGGCCGGGACACCAAGCCCATTCGCGTAGATCTTGCCTACTTCATATTGTGCCTTGCGATAACCCTGTTCTGAAGATTTGAGCAACCAGTCCAGCGCCTCGGAATAATCCTGTTCGACGCCCCTCGCATGTAGATACAACAGGCCCAGAAAATATTGCGCACGAAAATATCCCTGTTCCGCCGCCAGTCGATGCCATTTCACCGCCTCGCGATAGTCCTTTGGCACACCACGCCCTTTGGCATACATCAGGGCCAGATTATACTGGGCCTTGCCGTATCCCTGTTCCGCTGCCTTTCGAAACCATTCTACGGCTTCAATATCGTTCTTCTCGGTCCCGACCCCATGTGCATGCATCAATCCGATATTTAATTGCGCCTTTCTGTTATCCTGATGGGCCGCCTGCAGGTACCAATTGAATGCCGCGAGATCATCCCGCAAAGCCCCATACCCATTGGCATACATGAAACCCAGGTTATACTGCGCCCCGGAATGTCCAAGCTTGGCCGCCTTTTGATAATATTTGAATGCCTTCCTGAAATCCTGCCTGACACTCAAACCATTCTGATAACACCAGCCAAGATTGGCCAGACTTCCGGCATCATTCTGTGTAGCTGCCCGCCGAAACCAGTACACGGCTTTTTTAATATTTTTACCAATGCCACTTCCGTGCAGATACATTTCCCCGATTTTTGATTGCGCCTTGGCAGAACCAAGCCAGGCCGCTTTGAGAAACCACTTTGCGGCAAGACCATAATCCTGTTCGACTTCCACGCCATTATCATAGATATTCGCAAGGGTAAGCTGTGCGGTTAAATCGCCCTTCTCCGCCCGGCCAATGAGTTGTGAAATTTTTATCATCCCGTCCATTACACTGCCCCTGTTACAGGACTGTTTAATCATCCTAAAAGACTAATAGGAATATAGCCAAAGATAATGACTCAACAGTGTTGATACAATATGTATACTGGTCTTAAGAGTATTTGATCGACCATAGAAAATGGCGCAACCCAAAGATACAACGCAGCATCGTTACTCTGATCGGCCATTCCCACCGTACCGTTTTATCCCGGGTAAAACACCGCACCCAACCCGTGATACGGAAGGTCATTCCTATAACAAGCCCGCTGTACACCTTGCATCATTCGATCCTGTAGATTGGCCAATCTACAGGATCGAATGATGCAAGGTGTACAGCGGGCTTGTTATAGG
>JACQHV010000250.1 GCA_016198885.1 Gammaproteobacteria bacterium | reverse complement strand
GTTTTAATTCATGGAGAAGCACAATATAAGATTCTTTGTTGATTTCAAATTCAATTGCTTCTGCAATTCCCTTTGCTTTTAATTCTGCCTCATCAATTTTTATTTTTTTAACTAGAATTGATGCTGGTTCATCGTTAGCAGTTTGTTCAATTAATTTTCCAGACACCGCAAGTTTTAAAATTAATTCACGGAGCTTTTGCACCCCATTGGGCGAGTTTGCAATATAGCCAAAATTGTTCAGAAAAGTTTGCTTTTCCATTTACTTGTTTGTCGATGCCAATGCTGAGGCGAGTTCGTCTTTGAGTAAGTTTTCCGACTGGTTGATTTCGCCCAGTAATTTTTTATAACTAGCTAGTAATTCATCCGGGTCGCCATGGTCGTCTTCAACAACATTGGGGTTTTTAATGTCGAGATTGAAATTATTGGCCTTGATGTCATTAACCGATACCTTCCAGGCGACTTCTGTTTCCTTGCGTCCTTTTCTATTCTCCCCACCCCACCACTCTTTACAGGTTTCAAATTCCTCCACACGCATGGGCTTGGTTTTGTTATAAGCTTTTACACCTTCCGGTAAACGATGTTCGTAATACCAGATGTCTTTAGTGGGTATGCCTTTTTCAAAAAACAGCAGATTTGTCTTGATGCTGGTGTAGGGTGCAAACACAGAATTGGGCAGTCGCACAATGGTGTGCAGATTACATTCTTCCAGCAGCCGTTTTTTGATCTTGGTTTTGACACCTTCACCAAATAGTGTGCCGTCTGGCAATACAAGTGCCGCCCTACCGCCGTCTCTTAATAAACGGATAATTAATGTCAAAAACAGATCGGCAGTTTCCCTGGTTTTATATTCAGCCGGAAAATTGTTTTCGACACCGGGTTCTTCAATTCCTCCAAAGGGTGGATTGGTTAGTACCACATCTACACGATCTTGCTGTCCCCAGTCCTTGTAAGGTCGGGCCAGAGTATTGTCGTGATAAATCCTTTCCGGAGAAGGCACACCATGGATCATCATGTTAGTCACACATAGCAGGTGAGGTAGCTGTTTCTTTTCATATCCAGTAATACGTTCTTTCAGCTTGCGTTCCTGTGCTGTAGTTTTGATACGGCCCTTATTTTTCATATGTTCAATTGCGCAAACAAGAAATCCCCCCGTGCCACAAGCCGGATCAAGTATTTTTTCATTTACTTGAGGGTCAATCATCTCCGCCATGAACCGTGTTACCGCTCGTGGTGTATAAAATTCACCTGCATTACCTGCGCTTTGCAAATCCTTGAGAATTTTCTCGTACAGATCGCCTAACATATGACGATCAGATGAACTGTTAAAATCAATCTCGTTAACTTTATTGATGACCTGCCGGAGCAGGGTACCGGATTTCATGTAATTGTAGGCATCTTCAAATACTTCGCGAACTACCGCAGTACGAGGTGTCTTTGTAAAGCCTTTCAATTCCCGTAAGGCAGGAAACATTTCATTATTAATAAAACGTAACAATTCTTCACCAGTCTCACCTTCAGGATCAGCGGCCCATTCCGACCATCTAAATCGTTTAGGAATAGCGGGTTTGTAATCCTGCTCTAATTGTTCAGCTTCTTCCTCGCTATCATCAAATATTTTCAGGAACAGCAGCCAAGCCAACTGGCCGATACGTTGCGCGTCACCATCGACACCCACATCCTGACGCATAATGTCTTGTATTGCTTTAATGGTATTGTTGGTTAATGTCATAATTTATTATTCTTGTCGTTATGCGCTTTTATAAAATTCATCTTCCATTTCGTGGATGGCCTTTTCAAACTTTTTCTTGCCACCAAATTCTTTAATGAGTTCTACGGGCGTACCCAGTTTATTAAACGGGTCTATGCGCAGAACGGTGGTATCTTCCAGGTTTTCCAAACCACCGTCTGCGTATTTATCCAACAATGCTTCAAGTACGGCACGCGCCTTTTCACTATATTTGGCAAAATAGTTGCGTTTTTTGACATTCTCCGCGCGTTCCTTACGGGTGAGTGGCGGTTGGTCATAAGCCACATGGCAGACGACATCAAATGGAGCGTAATCCCGCCCGACTTCCTCAGCTACCATGTTTAATGGAATACCGTGTTCTTCTAATTCCTCAATAATTGCTATTTTATGATCTGCGGATTTCCAGCGACGCAGAAATTCATCCATGGTGGCATAGTCTTTCTGTATGGTTTTGCGAGTAAAATCCTTGATTGATTCTGTTATGAGCTTACCATCCGGCCCTATGTATTGAACCCGTTCGGCGATGATATTTATCTCTATCCCGTTGACGACATATTTTTCGCGTTTTTCACCCTCACCATTTCCACCGTTATCACCGGGTTGCCAATCATCACCTGGGATATTAATGTCAATTTCATCTGTATTGAGCGGAGGCACA
Source organism: Gammaproteobacteria bacterium (assembly GCA_016198885.1). GTDB lineage: Bacteria > Pseudomonadota > Gammaproteobacteria > Eutrophobiales > Eutrophobiaceae > JAENIZ01. Next base: position 1,065 of record JACQHV010000250.1, on the reverse strand, counting down.
GGATCATCTTTTGGTCCCGGTTCATATACCTGAACGGGATCGCCATCAAAGTCAGGATCGGCAAACAGTTCCGTTGCTTTCTTGAAATCCATGATCGTGAAAAAATATTTATCGTAATCTTCATTGATGCGAGTGCCGCGCCCGATGATCTGCTTGAATTCCGTCATCGATTGAATGCGGCGATCCAGCACGATCAGCTTGCAGGTTTGTGCATCTACGCCGGTGGTCATGAGTTTTGAAGTGGTTACGATGACCGGGTATTTCACTTCCGGATCAATAAAATTATCAAGCTGGGCCTTGCCTTCGTTATTATCGCCGGTAATCTGCATGACATAGCGATCATCTTCCAACATCAAGTCGGCGTTTTCATTTATCAATGTTTGGCGCATACGTGCGGCATGATCAATGTCCTCACAGAAAACAATGGTTTTATCGAAACGATTGGTTCTTTCCAGATATTCCGTGACTTTCTTTGCCACCAGTTGCGTGCGTTCTTCAATCACCAGCTCACGGTCGTAATCGCGCTGGTTGTAGATCCTGTCCATGATCTCTTTGCCAAATTTATCTTTCATACCCTTTTCAGGCCGCCAGCCAGTGAGATCTTTATCAAAATCAATACGGATAACCTTGTAGGGCGCGAGGAAACCATCTTCAATACCCTGCTTCAGAGAATAGGTGTATACCGGTTCGCCAAAATAATGAATATTGGATATATACTTGGTTTCCTTCGGGGTGGCCGTCATTCCAATTTGAGTCGCGGAAGTGAAATATTCCAGAATTTCACGCCAGGCTGAATCTTCCGCTGCACTTCCCCGGTGACACTCATCCACAATAATCAAATCAAAGAATTCGGGTGATAATTGTTTGTAGACTTTCTGGTGTTCCTCCGGTCCGGTTATCGCCTGATAGAGCGCCATGTAGATTTCGTAGGATGTGTTGATCTTTTTGGTTTGCTCATTAAGGGCGGAATTAAGTTCGACGATATCTTCTTTTTCTATCACCTTTGTTTTGGGTGTTATCTTTGCCATTACCTGTCCGAATGGCTTGAAATCGTTAACCATGGTT
>JACQHV010000020.1 GCA_016198885.1 Gammaproteobacteria bacterium | reverse complement strand
TTCCGGCATCTGCCTGTAAAAGAAGGTCAACAATAAAGTCCGTATGTGCGAACCATCAACGTCTGCATCCGTCATAATGATAATCCGGTGATATCTGAGCTTTTTGATATCAAATTCATCTCGCCCGATTCCACAACCCAGGGCAGTAATCAGGGTGCCCACCTCGGCGGAGGAAAGCATCTTGTCAAAACGTGCTTTTTCCACATTAAGGATCTTGCCTTTTAGCGGCAATATTGCCTGATATTTTCGATCCCTGCCCTGTTTGGCCGACCCCCCTGCTGAGTCGCCCTCGACCAGAAACAGCTCTGATCGCGAAGGATCCCTTTCCTGGCAATCAGCGAGTTTTCCCGGCAGGCCCGCTATGTCCAGGGCCGATTTGCGGCGAGTTAATTCACGCGCCTTTCTGGCTGCCTCCCGTGCACGGGCCGCATCAATGATTTTGTCGCAGATTGCCCGCGCCTCTAACGGCTTTTCCATCAAAAATTCCTGTAACTTTTCGCTGACGACGGACTCCACGACCGCCTTGACTTCACTGGAAACCAGCTTGTCTTTTGTTTGCGAGGAGAATTTGGGATCTTGCACCTTTATCGACAAGACTGCTGTTAAACCCTCCCGTACATCATCTCCGCTGATCTCTACCTTGGCTCTTGCTATAAGTCCTTGATTTTCAAGATAATTATTAAATGTTCTGGTAAGCGCGGCCTTAAACCCCGCCAAATGGGTGCCACCATCTCGTTGCGGTATATTATTTGTAAAGCAAAATATATTTTCCTGATATGAGTCATTCCATTGCATGGAAAGCTGTATCACCATTCCATCCTTTTCTTTATCAATATCAATCACGTTTTCATGCAGCGGTGTCTTATTTCTGTTCAGGTGTTTAACAAAGGCGCTGATTCCGCCTTTGTATTCAAACAAGTCCTGTTTTGCAGTCCGTTCATCGAGCAGTTCGATATGTACGCCCGAATTCAGAAAAGACAGCTCTCTCAACCTTCTGGCCAGGATGTCATAGTGAAATTCGATGTTTTTAAATACCCTGGCGCTTGGTAAAAACCGGATCTCTGTGCCTGTTCGCTCGGAAGGACCGGTTTTTTGCAATTCAGTAAGGGGTTTGCCTTGCCGATACTCCTGTTGATAACACCCACCCTCTCGATAAATTGTAAGAAAAAGGTGATCAGACAGTGCATTTACAACCGACACCCCCACCCCATGTAGGCCCCCGGATACTTTGTAGGAATTATCATCGAATTTACCGCCCGAATGCAGGGTAGTCATGATAACTTCGGCGGCGGACCTCCCTTCCTCGGTGTGGATGCCAACTGGGATCCCGCGCCCGTCATCAACAACTGTTACCGATTCATCGGCGTGTATAACAACCTTGACGTTTTTACAATATCCGGCCAGGGCCTCGTCAATACTGTTATCAACCACCTCAAACACCATATGATGTAAGCCTGTGCCATCCTCTGTATCTCCGATATACATGCCGGGCCTGCGGCGCACAGCATCAAGCCCTTTAAGTACTTTGATATTACTTGAGTCATAGTTGTCTTTATCCGGCATAAATACGTTTCTCCAAATCAAACTAGTTTATTTTACCACTTTTGTTATTTTCCCGCGGTTTCACGTGGAACTGTTTGGGTGTTTTATTTTGCAATTTCTGTTTTTATTTTTTTCTTGTAGTCATATACATGGATATACATTATCAGTATTGCAAAAACCCATCCTCTTCCCTGAAGGGAATTTTGCCTTCCCCTTGCTCATTCTTAAAAAGAGGGCTTTTTCTCTTGTGCGGGTTTTTACTATTACCTCCCGGCACTTTCCGGTCATAACATTTATCCTGGTTCCATGTGGAACATATCTTGTTACTGCGCCTGCCTTTATTTGGTATTCGTTACAAAATCTACTAGTTCTCTGGTGTAATCGATATGGGGCGATCTGATAGTGGTTCTTGGGGGCTCGTAACCCCATGCCCCGACGAAATACGGCCTGGCTATCTTGCTAATATGATTTTTGAGGGCATTTACGACATTTCAAACGTGCAGTGCATTATTACCTGGTGATACAGCCGCCGTTGGCTTTCTCTTGCTGTGTTGAAAGAGATCTTCCTTTGCCGGTATTCTGAACAATTGTTGTGCCGTCTGGGGTTGTTATTTGATGTCACCTGTTTCTCAATGGAAACAATAGATGACTGGCAGAAACCCGGCAGTCTTTTTTGCTGGGTTTCTGTGTAGATCGATGATTTTGCGGTGAAAATTGCATGTTGTAAGGACTAAAGCCGCATGGGCATAACAACATACTTACAATTCATCTCCTCGCTTGGCAATAATAAACAGCTGTTGTTCGGGTCTGTGATTGTCAGAACCACCTTGTCCGTTTTTATTGCATTTAAAGCATCTAACAGATAGGACACATTAAAGCCAATCTCAATTTCTCTGCCTATGTATTCAACCTCCAGCTCCTCCTCTGCCTCTTCCTGTTCCGGGTTATGTGCATGTGCTTTTATATTTCCTGATTTTAATATGATCCTTACCCCTTTATATTTCTCATTCGATAATATTGATGCCCTTGTCAGGCTTTGTCGTAATGCTTCCCTGTCTGCAATTACTGGGGTCTCTGTTTGTTTTGGTATAACCCGCTCATAGTCTGGAAACCTGCCATCAATTAACTTGCTGGTAAACTGCAAACCTTTCCTGATGATACGAATATGGTTTTGGCTTATTTGAACTTGCGCTGGCTCATCGTTCTCACCAAGTAGTCTTACTGCTTCGCTTACCCCTTTTCTTGGAACAATAACTTGTAACGGCTCGCTGATTTTTATTTCTACCTCTATCTCTTTAAGAGCAAGCCTGTGGCCATCCGTAGCAACAGAGCGGAGTTTGTCCTTACTAACTTCAATTAATAAGCCGTTTAGGTAGTAACGAACATCTTGTTGTGCCATTGCAAACATTGTGTCTTGTAGAAGTGACTTCAATATTTTCTGCGGGATAGTAAAGTCAATACCCGGGCTGGATATCTCTGTTGCCGGAAATTCATTTGCAGGGAGTGTCATCAAGGTAAACCGGCTTTTGCCCGTCTTCATCATTACCTGATCTTTGCTGATTGTAAAATCCAGTGTGGCGCCTTCAGGTATGGCCTTGCATATATCTAATAACTTTCTCGCGGGTAAGGTAAATTCTGCGTTTTCTTTTGCCTCCATTTCAATAGTGGAAATCAGTTCTACCTCCATATCTGTTCCCGTCAGGGTTGTTGCTGTGGGGCCAATACTCATAAGCAAATTTGATAGTACTGGAAGGGTATGACGCCTTTCTATCACCCCATTTACAATCTGCAAACTGGGTAAAAGTAGTTCCCGCTGTATAATAAATTTCATAATA
>JACQHV010000246.1 GCA_016198885.1 Gammaproteobacteria bacterium | reverse complement strand
GTTTTTGAACTATTAGTAGGTATGCTTACCAAATGTACTATTTTTATCCGCTAACTTTCTTTTGTTTTCGTTTCTTCCGTTCTGCCTCTGACCACTCATGCCAAGATGGCATACCAAGATAAAGCTGTTGTGTCGCATCTGCAAGCGATGGTAACTTCGAATAATCGAAACTACGTTCATGAAATTGATCATATAAACCACCTCTACCATTCCAGCATTCACGAAGACCTCGTGACGAGAAAAGCTCGATTCCTGTTAGTACAACTATCGGACTGTATGGCATTCCACGTAATCGTTTCCTTCGCTCAGCACGAGCCAATGACCCAATTATCTTGATTTCAGTTTTATCTAATGATTCGTTAAGCGTCGCAAAAACTAGTACGGCACCAGGAAATGCTACGGCCAAATCCTTCAATCGATCTACATCTCGCTGTTCGAATAAATTAAAACTCTTACACTCTGCATGTACGACATGAGTGCCTGTTTCTCGCCAAGTTGAACGCTTGTAGAGGCACGTTAGATCCGCCTCCAATACTTTCCCATCCCGCTCAGCCTTGTAACTGAATAGCGGTGTAATCCCACGATCATGATCGCCACCTAGAAATTTGAGTGTAAGCAGGACGGTAAAGGAACCTTGAGCAATTGAACTCGCGAATGGCCCATGAGCCCGATAGGTCCACTCTATATTTTTTGGTGACTTCACGGGTGGCTCGAATTCTGATAAGCAGAATCGACAGACAAGCTTGTATCCGAGAGCGTTCAATTCGTACCAGTTATGCCGAGTACAGACCGGGCATTGAATCCGTGCACCAAGGCGCAATGCATTTGACTCAAGCAGCCCTTCAAGAAAACGTTCACTATCAAAAAATAGTTCGTCATCCGCGATCACCTTTTTCAATTTACCGATTACAGCTTGCCGAGGCATGCCAGCTTCCTTCTCCAATTCGCCAAGCAAGTCAATCACTCCTCTGTGTGCAAGCCATGATGTACCGAACGATCCTCCGAGTTGCTTGATCAATTGTGTCGCGATACGCCCCGGTCCTGATAATGAGACCTTCCAGCCCCGTTCTCGAAACCACTCAGTCATTACTGTCTCTGCCCGTGGCAGGTCGATGAAAATCAGGTCATCTTCGTTGTGTGCGAGGAATACCGGCCCGAATCTAGAGAAGCGCCAATTGTGATATCCGGTTCGTCCGATCGCGGAAGAGAGTTCGCGCGATCCTTCAGGGATTACTTCAGCCATTGGCTCTTTAGAGCCATAGAAACGGAAACTGAATTCGTTGGCAAACCTAGGTTCGCCAGAATACTCTCGAAACAGATTGATTTTCGGATTAAGTGACCGTAATTCAAGTCGTACCTCACCTTCTGATATACGCCTCTCTTCTTCATGTGAATATGGAAATGTGATTCCTTCTGATGCATTTTCTCGCGCCCAGGCATCCCATAATCTTGGGTACCACCAACGCATTGCGTATTTGAATTGATTCTTTTCTTCCGCCTTTTTGATATTTAGGGATTCACAGAACTTTTTTACTTTATCCTCAGTTACACTTCTAGATCTCTGAACGGTCGTATGGTGAAACATGTTTGGATTGTGGCGGTAAGGCTGGTAGTTGTTCTCAATAAAATTTGTCGCTAGTTTTTTTATATTTTCACTTGCTGATACCTGGATAGGGACCGGTACCACGTAATATCCGGCTGCGCGCAAGTTCCAATAATCAATGATGTCTTGCGGAGACGTGGCATCACAAACAAATAGTACCGCATCGCGGAGTGGTCTTTCTTCTAATGACCACATAGACAGGCGTCGTGGAAAGAAACGCTCCGGCCGCCACAATTCCACAAAATTAGCGACTGTTGGTTTGACATGAATAATCGCTGATGTGTTAGAGAAATCATTGTCAATTATATGTTGAGCATCTGCTGGCAATACACCAAATACACTTGCGAGAAACGTCCGGTAGGCACGGGTTATGTTAGGTATAGCGATGTGGAGATCATCGTTCCGCTTGTACTTCAGCTCCTTTTCCAAGAAATCTCTCAGTAGCTCGATCAGTCCAACTCCATAACGCGGCGTCGCCGTCTTGTTAATGTCACCAAGCAACTCTGTTTCTTGCACTAGATCCCTGTTCCCGATCTGATATGAGTGCTTTGCGCACTGACCGACAGGAACAACCAAGTCTGGATCGAATCCATCCAGATAGCCGGTAATAATGTCCGCTGGATGTGGCAGTCGTTTCACTTGGTACGGCTCCCACTTGGCTGGGGTCCGACGGTAAACCGGTACTATTGGGTTATAGCTCCCGCCCCATAAAAACGTGCTCAGTTCGATAGCGCGGTATAGACCATAGCGATCAGATGGATCAACAAGAAATGCGACCCTTATCGGTCTTACGCGAATTGTGACCGACCCCCATGCCATTAGTGTTGCCCCTGCGCAGCTTTGAATGTGTTACTTGCTGAATCTCCTAAACCCCCAGAGAATCCCCTTGAGAGAATCGATTGCCGTAAGCGCTCGGCACGCAGGAGGTTGGCGTCAACCTGGGCCTCGGTTTCGCGGATGAGGGAAAGGCGGCGGTCGACTTCGGCCACGATACGATCTTGCTCGACGACCGGCGGCAACGGTACCGACGCGGTAGCCAATACACTCATGCTAATGTTGTGCTGTCCCGCTGAGGTTGCCGCTTTTGACTCAATCCACGAACGACTTGAATACGACTGCCAGTATGACAACACCCAAGCAGAAAGAGCTGCATCGCCCAAAAGGCGGAAACGAATAAGATACGACGCATAGGTCGTAGGTCGTTGGAGTTGGGTCGTCACGACAGCCGCACGCCCAATTAGCGATTTACTTCCATTCGTGCGAATTATCAACATATCTCCAGGCGAAAGCGCTTCTTCCTTGGCGACAGTGAGATCGGATGGCGCGTACTTAACGTCGGCAAGATCAATCGCCGCCTTGTCCACGTTTGGTATGCGGAGTACAGGCGGCCCTTTGTTTTCGTACGCGCACTTGGCTGACGTTCCGTAACTTGAAACCCAAGACAACTGATCGAGCGACGCCCACACCCACCCCTCCGGCAATTCGGGCAGGTCGGTGGTGTCTTGCGCGGCGGGTTCTTTGTATTTGCCTTTGCCTTTCCATTGTTTGCGGCGGGTTTCGAGGATGCGTTGCAGGAGTTGCTCGCCGGTTTCGTAGTCTCTTCCTTCACGGCGGGCTATTTCAGCTTCGGTTTCGACTAGGCGGCCTTCGACAGCGGCATTTAGGACTGCTGCCTTGTAGCGTTTTAGATTGGCTTTGACACGCTTAAGGTTGGCAACGGCCTCATCAAGACGCGAGAATTGTTTTTCGATTTCCGCGACGATCAGTTTTTGTTGATCGAGGGGTGGAACAGGTAGCGTGATTTTTGCTAGATTGCCACGCGAGATTCTTTTTCGAGTGCTGCCACTTTGCATTGAAGCAATTACAGATCTAAACGCAGGGGCATTTACGAAGTACATCAACCAGTGATGATCAAATTCACCGGTTGCGGATCGAACGATGGCAACATCGACGACTGTAACAGCGGGTTTTGAGTCGCCAGGGAATATACAGGCGCGACCCAACGGATCTGGCATACGTGCTATCAGAACGTCCCCTTTCTTTAGGAAAGTACATCCAAGCTCGATAGCCTTTGTATGCGTAAGAAAGCGAGCTGACTTGTTGCGGTACTGTCCGTCTCCAATGTCCGCAAGCTGAATTAGGCGAACGTTACCTACCGGGTCTTGATCTTTACTCTCGACCCAATCACCATCGACAAATACTCCGCCATCACCGACGAGATCTACTATGGTGACAAGTCTCCAGCCTTGCGGAAGGTTATCCTGTTGCACTGTTTGGACTCTTTCAACTACTGCACTCATGCCGCCAATGTCTCGTTCAGTTCTTCAATAATTGTATTCAGTTTATCGCCAAAGAGTTGATGTACTTTGCCAAGGCCGCCTTCCTGGGTGAATGGCGGCAGTTCAAAATCTTCCGGCTCGATGCTGAGGTTTGCAGCGATGTGGTCGCGGATCATGTGGAGCCAGTGTAGTTGTTCTTCGGTGAAAGGAGTTTGTTTCTCACCCCCACCCTCGCCCTCCCCCCTCAAGGGGGAGGGGATATTTTGTTGGGTGGCGAGCCAGGCGTTGAAGTTGGCGTTGACTCTTTCAGGAAATGGAATGAGTTCGTTGTCCTGATGGATGGCGAAGCGTACGAGGGATACGAGATCGGTGAGGATGCGTTTGCCGCCTGCGCCTTTAACTTTTGATTTTTCCAGTGCGGCGTAGGCATGCCAGAGTTGTGATTCCGTCCAGAGGTGCGGCGGTTTTTCGATAGCGTCGGCAAGTTCTTTCACGGCTTCAAAATTCAGGCGTTGTTTATAGGGGCAATTATAAAGTATCTGCAAGGCAGTGATTTCGTCCTTGTTGTCTTCAATGAATTTTTCAAAGGACTCGATGATGCCTTTGGCGCGGTCTTTCGCTTGCTGACTGAAACCAACATCAATAATGTGATCCTGGCTGATGACATCAATGGTGATTTCATTCTTGCGTTTTATCTCCGACAGCAGTTGGTTGAACTTCCCATCATAAAAGGGTTTGAGCGCCTCCCGGAGTTTCTGTTGTTTGATTTCCGGCGGGTCTTCTGAATTGACAGTATCGACGATATTACGACTCAGGTCTCTGAGTGTTAAGCCGCCGCTGGCTTTGGCAATCTTTTCTTCGTCTTCGCGTTCGAGTTTTGTATTCATACGGGACAGGCGCCCGGCCAGGCTGATGAGGACTTCCGGTTCGGTATTGCCGAATTGTACGGCCTGGGTGAGTTTCTCGAAGGAAACAGTGGGCTTTTGTTCCATGGGGTGTGAATCGGTTTTATCCATTTCACAGACACCCACTGCATCGATGATGACAAAGTGGTCCTTGCTGATGGCATCCGGCGTGACGGCTTTCAGATCATCTTTCTTGATGACGCGCACGCCGCGGCCTTTCATCTGTTCAAAGAAGGCGCGGGATTTGACGGCGCGCATGAACATGACGATTTCCACTGGTTTGATGTCGGTACCGGTGGCGATCATGTCTACCGTGACAGCGATACGCGGCATGGGGCTGGTACGGAATTGCTTGATCAAGGTTTTTGGATCCACACCGGTGGTGCGATAGGTGATCTTCTGGGCGAAGTCGTTGCCCTTGCCGAATTCCTCACGGACAATTTCAACAATGTTTTCCGCATGGTTGTCGTCCTTGGCGAAGATGAGGGTTTTCGGCACCCATTCGCGGTTGGGATAGATTTCGGTAAAGAGTTTTTCCCTGAAGGCCTTGATGATGGTGCGTATCTGATCGGGGGTGACGACATCCTTATCCAGTTTGTCCGGATCGTATTCGAAGTCATCGTCCAGTTTTTCCCAGCGTTTTTTACGGGTGTCCCGTTCCTGGATCTGGACGGAATAACCGGCCTCTACCCTGGAGCCTGCTTCCGTGATCTGTGTGCGAATGCGGTAAACATCGTAATTGACATTGACGCCATCGGCCACGGCCATTTCATGGTTGAATTCCATGACCAGGTTCTGGTTGAAGAAACCAAAGGTCTGTTTGCTGGGCGTGGCGGTAAGACCGATGAGATACGCATCGAAATATTCCAGCACCTGCGCCCAGAGGTTATAGATGGAACGGTGGCATTCGTCGGTAATAATAATGTCAAAGGTTTCGATGGGAATGTTTGGGTTGTATTCGATTGGTTCGGGCTTTTTGAAAAGCTGTTCCAATCCGGCAACGGATTGATCTTCGTCTTCTACCGATAACTCCCTGCCCTTTAACATGGAAAACAACCGCTGGATGGTGCAGATACAGACGCGGGCAGTTTTATCCAGCGTGTTGGAGGACAGTCGCTGAACGATATATTCCTCACTGAATTTGAAGTTGTTGTAGGGCGAGACGTATTGCTGAAATTCCTTGAGGGTTTGATCGGCCAGGTTGCCGCGATCGACAAGAAACAGGATGCGCCTCGCACCCGCGAATTTGATCAACCGGTAGATGAAATTGATGGCGGTGTAGGTTTTGCCGGAGCCGGTGGCCATCTGGATTAATGCGCGGGGGCGGTTTTCCCTGAGTGATTGTTCCAGATTGTTAATGGCTGTGATCTGGGCGGGCCAGAGACCGCCTTCCTCAAGTGATGGCATGTGTTGCATGCGGGCGAGGAAGGTTTGGGGACTATTTGTATAGGCCAGGTTCGAGTCTGCAGCTGCCTGATATGGCGAGTTTTCTCCTTCAGTTTCTCTGGATTCCGGATAGCGCTGACGCGCTTCCGGAATGACGGGAGAAGTAGTGGCATTAGTTAATAATTCAGCGAGATGTTCCGGGGTGTGAAAGGCGAATACCCGGCGGGAACGGGGGCTGGGATCAAGGCCGTTGGTGAATCTGGTTTCTATTCCGGTGGATTGATAGGAGAAGGGCAACGGATTACCCCAGTGTGGTAATCCGGCTGGCAAACCCTTAGTGTATTTGTCCGATTGGGTTTCAACACCGGTGAGGGTGACACCTTCTTTTTTGGCCTCGATAACACCAGCAGCCTTGCCATCGATGTAAAGCAGATAGTCTGCATATCCATGTCCTGTTTCCAATGGAAATTCCCTGACGGCCACACCTCGTTTTGTATGAACGTTTGCATCTTCCATGTCACAAACATGCCAGCCTGCGCTGGTTAGCAGGTTATCAATTTTTCTACGGGCTTCTGCCTCGTCATGCATGACTGTATGGAATCCCTCCCCTAAAAGCCTGAATTAAACAATTAACAATACTAACCGGGTCAGCATTATTTGTTAATTATTCCCGGCCAGTTATAACCACATTGTCCCCTGTTGTTTTTACTCTATACCTCCCTCCAACAGGTATTCCAGCATATTGAAACGAGGTTTCGGCTGCTTGTACCCTTACCCTGATAAGCAATCTTGAGGAGGTCAGAAATTGCACCGGGAGGCCTTTTTGTTTACCCTTCGCTGCTCCAAACAATCAATGCCTTCTGAGAGATGGCCGAGTGGGCGAGCCGGAAAAAGCAAAAGATCCAGTGAATCTTTTGCCCGGCGAGCGACACAACAGGGATGTTGTGGCCGGAACCAAGCACCAGGGAAGGTTTATCTGTAC
>JACQHV010000245.1 GCA_016198885.1 Gammaproteobacteria bacterium | reverse complement strand
GCGACCAACATTCCGCCGCATAATATTTCAGAAGTCATTAACGCCAGCATCGCATTGATCGACAATCCCGCGAGCCAGATTGCTGACCTGATGAAGCATATTCCCGGGCCGGATTTTCCGACGGCAGGCATCATTAATGGATCCCAGGGAATTCGCGAGGCGTATCTCACCGGCCGCGGGCGGATTTTTGTCCGTGCGCGGATGGAAATCGAGACTGATGAAGAAAACGGCGGACACACCATCATCGTCACCGAGTTGCCCTACCAGGTGAACAAGGCGCGTCTGATGGAAAAGATCGCCGAACTTATCAAGGATAAAAAGATCACCGGTATTCGTGAACTCCGCGATGAATCTGACAAGGACGGAATGCGAATGGTCATTGAATTACGCCGCGGGGAGGTCCCCGATGTCATTTTGAATAATCTGTATCAATACACGCAGATGCAGAGTGTGTTCGGAATCAATATTGTGGCACTGGAGAATGGACAGCCCAGGTTGCTCAATCTCAAGGACCTGCTTGATGCGTTTCTGCGACATCGCCGTGAAGTGGTAACGCGCCGCACGGTACATGATCTGCGCAAGGCAAGGGCGCGTGCCCATATTCTGGAAGGTCTGGCGGTGGCGCTTGCCAACATCGATCCTATCATTACATTGATCAAGGCCTCGCCAAATCCCGCTGAGGCGAAGCTGGAACTGTTAAAACCGGTGTGGATGCCCGGAATAGTGATGGAAATGCTGAAACGCGCGGGTGCCGAAGCCTCACGGCCGGAGGATTTGCCGGATGGACTGGGCCTGACCGGTGGTGGTTATCGTCTTTCCGAAGCGCAGGCGCAGGCAATACTGGATCTCAAACTGCAACGCCTGACCGGTCTTGAACAGGACAAGATCATTACCGAATACGGCGAACTGTTGTATATCATCCGGGATCTGCTCGATATCCTGTCGCGGCCGGAACGCCTGATGCAGGTCATCCGTAATGAACTGAACGAAATCAAGGAACGTTATGGTGATACGCGGCGCACCGTGATCAGTGATGATCAGCAAGATCTCAGCATGGAAGATCTAATCACAGAAGAAGATGTTGTTGTGACCCTGTCCCATGAAGGTTATGCCAAATCACAACCGCTGGATGTCTATCGTTCGCAACGCCGTGGCGGCAAAGGCAAGTCAGCCACACGCATGAAGGATGAGGATTTCATCGATAAACTTTTTATTGCGAGCACGCATGACACCATCCTGTGTTTCTCCAGCAAGGGCAAGGTTTACTGGCTCAAGGTCTATGAATTGCCACAGGCGAGCCGGATGGCGCGCGGCAAGCCGATCATCAATCTCCTGCCACTCGAGGAAGGTGAGCGCATCAATGCCGTCCTGCCTATCCGTGAGTTTGCAGAAGATAAATATGTATTCATGGCCACGGCGGACGGTACCGTTAAAAAATGTCATCTCCCGGATTTCTCGCGGCCGCGGCCGAGCGGAATCCGGGCCATCGAATTGCGGGGAGACAATCAGTTGATTGGTGTGGAACTGACTGACGGGCAGCGTGATGTCATGTTGTTCAGTGATGCGGGCAAGGCCGTTCGCTACAATGAATCCTATGTGCGGGCAATGGGCCGTACCGCACGCGGTGTGCGCGGCATACGTCTGGCGCCCGGTCAGAAAGCGATTTCCCTGATTATTGTTGAACCAGACAGTACAGTGCTGACTGCCACAGAAAATGGTTTTGGCAAACGCTCACCGATCGAGGATTACGTGCCCAAGGCGCGTGGTGGTGTCGGTGTGATTTCGATCCAGACCACCGAACGCAATGGCAAGGTCGTAGGCGCAGTTGCTGTTAACAATGATGATGAAATTATGTTGATCAGTGATCAGGGGACCTTGATCAGAACACCCGTGGCTGATGTCTCTGTTATGGGCCGTAACACACAGGGCGTGAGACTGGTTACCCTCGGTGAGAATGAAAACCTCGCCAGCATTGAACGGATTGTCGAATACAAAGATATCAACGGCAATGTTGAATAAAATCAGCACTGCTGTTCAATATACTCCGGCAGGCAGGGTCTATAATTTTGGCGCAGGCCCCGCCATGTTGCCCGTCGAAGTCATGCAACGGGCGCAGTCTGAGTTTATGGACTGGCATGGCACTGGTATGTCTGTCATGGAAATGAGTCATCGCAGTGATGAATTTATGTCCATTGCCGGACAAACCGAATCTGATCTGCGCGAAATATTGCAAATCCCTCAAAATTACAGGGTGCTTTTCCTGCAAGGAGGCGCATCAAGTCAATTTGCCATGGTGCCGATGAATCTTTCACAGGAGAGGGATGTGGCGGATTATTTTCATACCGGACACTGGTCAGGCAAGGCGTTAAAAGAGGCGCGTAAATTCTGCAAGGTGAATGTCAGCGCCACAGACGAAAAAAATGGATTCACTTCGATCCCTGCTCCTGACTCCTGGCTTCTGAATCCTGACTCCGCTTACGTGTATTACACGGCCAACGAGACGATCAACGGGGTGGAGTTTCATTTCATTCCCGATGTTGGTGATATTCCCCTCGTCACTGACATGACATCAAATTTATTAACGCGTCCACTGGATGTTTCCTGTTTCGGGATCATCTTTGCCGGCGCCCAGAAAAACATTGGACCATCGGGACTTGTGGTCGTAATTGTGCGTGAAGATTTGATCGGCAAGGCACGACAGGGGACACCCAGTATGTATGACTATGCTGTGCAGACCGGAGAGAAGTCGATGTATAACACGCCGCCAACCTACAGCTGGTATATGGCGGGTCTGGTCATGCAATGGATCATGGAACAGGGTGGATTGATTGCCATGGAAGAAAAGGCGCGGCGGAAATCGGAAAAATTATATCGCGTAATTGACAATTCTGATTTTTATAATAATAACGTTGATGTTGCCTGCCGTTCGCGCCTGAATGTGCCGTTTTCCCTGGCCGATGAAACGCTTTATGAAGAATTTATAGCAAGGGGAAAAGCAGCCGGCCTCGTGGCGTTGGCGGGACATCGCAGTGTGGGAGGCCTGCGCGCCAGCATTTACAATGCCATGCCGGAAGAAGGTGTGGACCGGCTCATTGAATTTATGCGCGATTTTGAAAAGCGTTACGGTTAATATTACAGATTCCTCACATTTGTCCGGAATGAAAGAATAAGCATTGTCATTTCGAGCATGGCGAGAAATCTTATCGGGGATATTCTCCATGTCTGAACATTCTAAACTGGCGGATCTGCGCACACGCATTGATGACATCGATGCCCGTTTGCTGGAATTAATCAGCGAACGTGCGCGCCTTGCGGCCGAGATCGCCCAGGTTAAAGGCGAGCACTCTGAAAATAATGCCTTCTATCGTCCCGAGCGCGAGGCCCAGGTGTTACGCAATATTATTGATAAGAACAAGGGCCCGCTTTCCGAAGAGGAGATGGCACGATTGTTTCGCGAGATTATGTCAGCATGTCTCGCGCTTGAGCAGGTACTCGATATTGCCTATCTTGGTCCGGAAGGGACATTCACCCAGTCCGCGGCGTTGAAGCATTTCGGACATTCCGTCAAGACCACGGCCCTGGCAAGTATTGATCAGGTGTTCAGGGAGGTGGATGCCGGTTCCTGCCACTATGGTGTTGTCCCGGTGGAAAATTCCATTGAAGGGGTCATTAATCACACCCTGGATATGTTGATCAATTCCAGTTTACTGATCTGCGGGGAAGTTGAACTGCGCATACATCATCATTTGCTGAGTAACGCGGACAAGATCGAAAAGATCAAGCAGGTCTACTCACATCAACAATCACTGGCGCAATGCCGTGGATGGCTGGATACACATCTGCTGCAGGCGGAGCGTATCGCAGTCAGCAGTAATGCCGAGGCGGCGCGTCTCGTCGACAAGAAAAAAGATGCAGCTGCGATCGCAGGAGAAACCGCTGCGGAATATTATGATTTACCCATCCTGGTCAGTAATATTGAAGATGAACCGGATAATACCACCCGATTCCTTGTCATCGGCCGTCACAACACCATGCCGAGCGGAAATGACAAGACGTCACTCCTGTTTTCCGCGCCGAACAGGCCCGGGTCGTTGCATGACATGCTGGCCTGTTTCGCTGTCAACAATGTCAGCATGACACGGATTGAGTCCAGGCCATCACGCCAGGGCATGTGGGAATATGTATTTTTTGTTGATATCGAAGGACACGCCATGGATAAACAGGTGGTTGCTGCCCTGGAAAAACTCAAGGCATCTGCCTCCATGGTGAAGCTGTTGGGTTCATATCCCGTGGCGGTCTTATGAATGGTGAATAGTGAATAGTGAATGGTGAATAGTGAATGGTGAATAGTGAATGGTGATTAATTAATAATGACGGAGTATCTTAGATTTTACCAATCACTAATCACCAATCACCTATCACCAATCACCTAATTAATTATGACATGTGATTTATTGCAACTGGCCACTCCCGGCGTTGCGGGTCTGCAACCGTATCAGGCGGGGAAACCCATTGAAGAACTGGAACGGGAACTGGGACTGAAAAATATCATCAAGCTCGCCTCGAATGAAAATCCATTGGGACCGGGACCGATGGTGCGGGCTGCAATGAAACAACCGCTGGACATCTCCCGTTATCCGGATGGCAATGGGTATGAATTGAAATCCGCGCTTGCAGAATATCATGGCATCCGTCCGGAGCAGATTACACTCGGCAATGGTTCCAATGATGTTCTGGAACTGTCTGCCCGGGCGGTGGTGACTTCCGAGCATGAAGTGATATTTTCCGAGCATGCCTTTGCCGTTTATCCACTTGTTACCGGGGCGATTGGGGCAAAGGCCGTGATCGTGCCCGCGCGAAACTTCGGTCATGATCTCAAGGCCATGCAGGGCGCAATCAGCAAACGCAGCCGATTAATGTTTGTTGCTAATCCCAATAACCCGACCGGTACATGGTCAACGCGATCGGAATTGCGCTCGCTGCTTGAAGCAGTTCCTGAACACATAATCGTGGTCGTGGATGAGGCCTATTTTGACTATGTACAGGAACCTGATTATCCGGATTGCATTGAATGGTTGCCGGAATTCCCGAACCTGGTGGTAACCCGAACCTTCTCCAAGGTGCACGGTCTTGCCGGCTTGCGCGTGGGTTATAGTATTTCGCACAAGGACCTCGCCGATCTCATGAATCGCGTCCGTCAACCATTTAATGTAAACAGCATGGCCATGGTTGCTGCAAAGACGGCGCTGAAGGATACAACCCACATCGAACAAAGTGTCAAGCTTAATCAAAACGGCATGCAGCAATTGACGGATGCCTTCGACAGTATGGGCCTCAATTACATTCCATCCGCCGGAAATTTTGTATGTGTTGATCTGCAACAGCCGGGGAAAGAGGTTTTTCAGCAGCTTTTGCACAAAGGCGTGATCGTCCGCCCCATCGATAATTACGGGATGCCGAATCATTTGCGTATTACGATCGGGCTGGAAGAAGAGAATGAGAAATTTATAAAGGCATTGAAAAAGGTGATTGGTAAAGTGAAGCGTGAAGCGTGAAAGGTGGAACTAAAAAGTTCCCTCAAACTTCGATTTTTTAAATACGAGATACGAGATATGTTGATTAAACGATTGGCAATCATTGGAGTGGGCCTGATCGGCGGTTCGCTGGCGCGCGCCCTTCGGCGCGCAAAAGCATGTGGCAAAGTTATCGGTTGTGGCCGTAACAAGACCCATCTGCAGAAGGCCGTTGATCTCGGTGTCATTGATGAATTCCACCTGGACGTTGCGCGTGCGGTTAAAGATGCTGACGTAGTGGTGCTTGCAACACCACTGGCCACCACTGAATCCCTGTTGATGGCCATGCAGGGTTGTCTGAAAGATGATGTCGTTATTACGGATGTAGGCAGTGCCAAAGGGAGTGTGGTTTCTGCGGCGCGTAAAGCGCTGGATCATCACTTGTCCCGGTTTGTACCGGGACATCCGATCGCCGGTACTGAAAGGAACGGCGTGGAGGCATCCTTTGCCGGTCTGTTTGAAGCACACCGGGTTATATTGACGCCTTTGCCGGAAACCACTGCCAGTGCGCTTAACCTGATCACGAAAATGTGGGAAACCACGGGGGCTGAAGTGGTGCATCTCAAGGTTGAACAACATGATGAAATCCTGGCTGCGACCAGTCATTTGCCGCATATGCTGGCTTATGCGCTGGTAGACTGTCTTGCCGGAATGCAGGATCGCGATGAAATCTTTAATTTCGCCGCAGGCGGTTTTGCCGATTTCACGCGGATCGCCTCCAGTCATCCACAGATGTGGCACGATATCTGTTTTTCCAACCGCAAACAGTTGCTCAAGGCGCTGGATCGATTTGACAGTCATTTGAATACGATCAGGTCCGCGATCAAAAATGATGATAGTGACGCGCTGTTAGAGTTATTTGCGCGTGCCAAGGAGGCGCGGGACAAGTTCACTGATCAACGTGGCAAGCGCAACAACGATTCAACAGAATAGTGCGCTTTATTGTTATTTAATGTCAGACCCTGTATCCATCAATTACATTGTTGCACCGGGCGGTGCACTGAAAGGCCGATTCCGCCTGCCGGGAGATAAATCAATCTCACACCGGGCCCTCATGCTGGGTGCCATTGCGGAAGGGCAGACCAGGATCAACGGTTTTCTGGAGGGTGAAGACACCTTGGCTACCCTGTCCGCATTCAGGGCGATGGGGGTTGAGATTACTCAGCGCAACCAACAGGACGTAGTGGTGAATGGTGTCGGACTGCATGGACTGACGGCACCCTCCGGTCCCCTTGACCTGGGAAATTCCGGTACCTCGGTGCGTCTTCTGGCGGGACTGCTTTCGGGACAATCCTTCAATTCCGAACTGATCGGAGATGCCTCCCTGATGCGGCGTCCCATGCGCCGTGTTACTCAACCCCTGCAAATGATGAATGCGGATATTACCTGTACCCAGCAGGGCACATTACCCATCAAAATCCGCGGCGGCCGGAAACTGCACGGCATTGACTACGCATTACCGGTCGTCAGCGCCCAGCTCAAGTCATGCCTGCTGTTGGCAGGATTGTATGCAGAAGGTAAAACCTGTATTCATGAACCTGCCCAAACCCGGGATCACACAGAGCGCATGCTGGAGCAATTCGGCTATGTGCTGAATAAGCGTAGTAACTCAATATGCATCACCGGTGGCGGCAAACTACGTGCCACAGAAATTACCGTCCCCGGGGATATTTCATCCGCGGCCTTTTTTATTGTCGGCGCATGTATTTCTGAGGGATCAGAGATCACCCTGGAGCAGGTCGGAATCAATCCAACGCGTGATGCCGTAATCCATATCCTCAAGTCCATGGGCGCGGATATCATGGTCAATAACCCGCGCATTCAGTCCGGCGAACCGGTCGGAGATATCCGGGTGCGATCGAGTCAATTGCATGGTATTGAGATCCCCCTGGATCTGGTTCCGGCGGCGATTGATGAGTTTCCCGCCATCATGATTGCGGCTGCCTCTGCCAAGAACCGGACTGTGCTTAAAGGGGCGGCTGAATTGCGTGTGAAGGAGAGTGATCGAATCATGGCAATAACAGAAGGACTCAAGGCCATTGGCATTAATGCAAAAGCCCATGCGGACGGGATGGAGGTGGAAGGAGGCAGGATCCGGGGGGGCGTCGTCGATAGTTTCAACGATCACCGCATTGCCATGGCGTTTGCCATGGCTGGTTTGGCCGCAAAAGACCTCATTACCATCAAAGATTGTACGAATGTGAATACCTCTTTTCCGGGATTTGTCGATCTCGCAGATCAGGCCGGGCTGGGAATCAGGCAGGGAGATGCAGGTGCCCGCTGAGATACCGGTCATCACCGTGGATGGGCCAAGTGGAACGGGGAAAGGTACGGTGTGCAGTTATCTGTCAAATTGGTTGCGGTGGCATTTTCTTGATAGTGGCGCCTTATATCGTGTCCTTGCATTGACTGCTGAACGCCATGCGGTTGACCCTGATGATGAGAGCGGGATTGCAAGCTTAGCGAAGAAACTTGATGTTAAATTTAACAATCAGGGGGTGGGGCAGGAAGTCACGGTTATCCTTGAGAGAGAGGATGTCAGCCAACTGATCAGAACAGAATCCTGCGCCAGGGCGGCCTCTCAACTGGCCGCTTACCCGAAGGTACGCAAGGCATTGCTGGCCAGACAACAAGCATTTCGAAAAATGCCCGGCCTCATCGCAGATGGACGCGATATGGGTACAGTGGTTTTTACGGACGCCAGACTGAAAATTTTTCTCACGGCGAGTGAAGAGGAACGGGCACGCAGGAGACATAAACAGTTGAAAGAAAAAGG